>JAGODS010000094.1 GCA_017998135.1 Bacteroidales bacterium | reverse complement strand
TAAAAAACATTAAATCAATAATTTTATTTACTTTTGCATTTTATCAAATAACCCAATTAGCCAATTAGCCAATTAGCCAATTAGCCAATTAGCCAATTAGCCAATTAGCCAATTCGCAAAATTCAACATTAAACATTAAACATTAAACATTAAGCACTTATATGGAATATAATTCACAGAGAGAAAAACTAATAATACCTGAATACGGAAGAAATATTCAAAAATTAGTTGAATTGACTACTCAGATTCCCCAAAAAGAAGAAAGAACCAAAATGGCAGAACAAATCATAGAAACAATGTTTGCACTTCTGCCAAATTTAAAAGACAGCGAGGAAAACAAACATAAATTATGGGACCATCTGCATATTATTTCCGATTTTAAATTAGACATTGATGCTCCTTATCCTCCTCCTCAAATAGAAGACATTAAGGCTAAACCTCAAAAATTGAATTATCCATCCTTTAACATTAAATACAAGCATTATGGGCATAATATCAATTTACTTATTGATAAAGCTATCGCTACCGAAGACCCTTATCAAAAAAACGAATTAGTTAAATCTATTGCCAATCAGATGAAAAGACTCTATTTAACCTGGAATAGAGAATATGTTGAAGATGAATTAATAATGGAAAACCTCAAAGAACTCTCAAAAGGGAAATTATCTGTTGACCAAAGCTTCCAGTTTGAAAGAATAAAAGAAAATAATAATAATCTTATAAGCAACAGCTCTTTCAAACCTAAAAAAACATTACAAAAAAGGAAATTTACTTTTAAATCTAAATTTAAAAAATAGTAACTACTCAGCAACTGATTAAATACCAAGTACTAAGTACCAAATGCCAGTACTAAGTACTAAGTACTAAGTACTAAGTACTAAGTACTAGATACTTATATATAAAATGAAAGATTTTTTAACTAAAATATGGAACAAAAACATTGATATATTGAAGTATTTACTTATAATCTTCAGTATTGCTTTTATAGTTTATATTTTTCCTGATGAAAATAAATTCTCTTATGAGTATTCACTCGGGAAACCTTGGTTTTATGAAGACCTGATAGCTCCTTTTGATTTTCCTGTTCTTAAAACAGATGAAGAAATAGCAGAAGAAAAACAAAACATCATTAACAGCATTCATCCTTTCTTCAGATATGAAACAGCTATTGTAAATGATAAAAGAATAGAGCTTAAAGATAAATTACAGGATAAAAAATTTCATTTTCTTCTTAGTGTTTTTGACAGTATTTACTCAAAAGGAATTATTGAATCCGCTGATATTATTAAAAATAAAAACGGTGATTTTATTATTAACCTAATTAAAAATAATTCAGGCAAAGAGATAAGCATAAACAATATTTTTACTATTAAACAGGCATATAATTTATTTGAACGAAATATTAATAATCTTAAGCCTTCTGAAAAAGAGACCTGCTCAAAATTAATGCAGGATATACTTGTAGTTAATGTTTTTTTTGATAATACAATTAACTCTAAAGTTATTATAGAAAAAACTGAAAATATAGTTAATACCAGTGGAATGCTACAGGCAGGCGAAAAGATATTATCTAAAGGCGAATTAATTACACTTGAAAAATACAATATACTTAACTCTCTAAAACGGCAATACCTTAACCTGAGCGATTCAACTTCAGAAATGATATTCCAATGGACAGGGCGTTCAATAATAGTAGCTTTTGCTATCTTCCTTATCATTCTTTATATTGCTATTTTCAGAAAAAAAGTTTTTGCTGATAACAAAAAGATATTACTCATCCTTGTTTCTATATCTTTTATGCTATTTGTCGCTTCAAGAGTTACAAAAATCCAACCAGATATGGTTTATCTAATCCCATTCTGCATTCTACCTATTATAATCAGAGGTTTTTTTGACAGCCATCTTTCTTTTTTTGTATATATAATAACAGTTTTATTAGCAGGTTTTATTGTTCCTGAAAGTTTTCAGTTTATAACCTTACAGATTTTTGCAGGAACTATCACACTTTTAAGTATTATAAATCTGCAAAAAAGAGTTCAATTTTTCTCGCTTTCAATTTTTGTCTTCATATCATACCTTCTGATTTATTTAGCTACAAATCTGGTAAATAATGGTAATCTTAATAATATATCCCAGGAAAATATCTGGCTTTTTGCTGGAAATGCAGTACTTACTATCTTTGCATACCCTATCCTCTTTATTCTTGAAAAAAGTTTCGGACTGATTTCTGATGTCAGCCTTATTGAACTATCCGGAAGTAACACTAAATTATTAAGAGAATTACTTGCAAAAGCTCCTGGCACTTTCCAACATTCTTTACAGGTTGCTAACCTTGCTGAAGAAGCAGCTTTTGAGATTGGCGGCAATCCTCTGCTTGCTCGCACAGGGGCTATGTATCACGATATTGGTAAGATTTATAATCCGCTTTATTTCACTGAAAACCAGATTGCTGAAATAAACCCACATAATGATTTACCCTTCAGCGAAAGTGCCGAAATTATTATCGGTCATATTCTTAACGGTATCAGACTGGCAAGAAAAAATAAACTTCCCGAAGAAATTATTGACTTTATCAGAACCCATCATGGAACTACAAAAACAAGATATTTTTATACTATGTATAAAAAATCATATATACAAGACGAACTAATTGACTCTGAACTTTTCACCTATCACGGACCTATTCCATTCTCAAAAGAAACTGCTATTGTGATGCTTGCCGATTCTGTAGAAGCTGCCGCAAAAAGTCTTAATCAGCCTAAAGAAGATGATATTTATAAACTTGTTGACAATGTAATTGATACTTTAATCAGTGAAAATCAACTGCTCAATTCAGATATTACCCTTAAAGATATCAACACTATCAGAAAACTTTTTAAACGTCAATTATTAAATATGTTCCATATCAGAATTAAATATCCCGAATTATAACAACCTACGAAGAGAACGGGTCTACGCCCCTAAATTTTTAGCTACAGATTATTATATTTTTTCCCCTGTTCAAAAATTACATCTACAGGAATGTGAGCTTTTTCAATTAGTTTAAGGTCGGTTGAAAGCTGTTCTTTAATAATACCCTTTTCTTCAATTAGTTTCTTTGCTTCGGCATAATTGCCATCTCCCTGAATTTGTAAGATTAATTGTACTGCTTTAACAACCGCTTCTTTCATTTTCGGTAAATCAACGCTATAAGAATTATCCGGGTTTCGTTTAAAAGCATCTAACTCAATAAAGAAATTAAAAGTAAACATATTAGCTTTACCGTGGGCGCTTGCAGCTCCAAACCGTACTGAGCGAAATATTCCAGCGAGAAAAGTAACATAATTATCCATCACTTCGCCTTCTTTAAGTTCCCCTTTTTCATAAAGCTTAGTTACAAGATACAAGCCCATTATATCCGCTTTCGCTTCTTCCAATGCAGAATATTGCTCTTTAAGGGCTTTGCGGGCAGTAGATTTGCCGTCAATTGTATTTTTAACTCCCATAGAATGGGCTACTTCGTGAAACATAACATTTTCAAAGAAAGCATTGAATTTTATATACTTCTTTTGTTCTGGAGATATCAGATTATCTGCTATTGGTGAAAGAATATTATCAAATTTGGCTTTCATCGTATTTTTAAGTTGCAATTTGCGGGTTCCCTTGAGAGTTTGTATCTTTTCATCATTTGGAAGATTTATTGCAATAGTTTTACTGCCTGCATTACAATCGCCTGCATAAAAAATCGCTTCATATACATTCATATCTGAATCGGTACCTGGTACATCTTTTTTATACTTTTTATCAACAGGCAAATTCTTCTGCAAATCGGGCAACATTGCAGTATATTTAGTAAGCTTATCGCTCCATACTTTATCTTTAATCAAAATAAAAGCTTCAAAAGCATTTTTTATCCCGATAAAAGCATCTTCATAATTTTCAATAGGTCCAATCACAAGGTCGTAAGGTGATTTTTTCATTTCCATCCAGGCAATATCACTGTCATAATAATTATCACTTAACAATGCCTCAGCTCTAAGTAATAAATATTTTTTCAAACCCTTATCTTCTGTATAATTGGAAGCTTCTTTAAGCAAAGCAGAAACTTTCTCAAGCTTTTCTTTAAAATAAACACTATATGGAATATTCTTAAGTTTACCTTGTTCGTCGCGACGAACCATAGAATTCTGGTCTTCTTTTTCTTTAGAAGACATTTTATCAAATTCCTCTTTGCTAAGGTCAGCAGGATAAAAATTGGCTGTTTTGGGTTTATCACCAAATCCTTCAATAAAAGGTTTATTTCCGTCTAATCTATCCCATGGACCATAGTTTATCAACGCATATTTTATTTTATTACTATCAGTTATTGATGACAAAAATTTATCTCTGTCTCCAAAAGCCTGCTCCCAATAAAGTTCGTTCATTATATCAGCAGCATCAAAAAATAAAGCGAGCATTTTTTTGTCATTAGTGCTTAAAGCAGCAAGGTCTGTGGCAAGCCTGACCTTTACAAATTTTGATAATTTCTTTTCCATAACAGTATCTTTAACCTGATTGGAGTTTTTAATCTTACTATTTATATTATTACATCCTAATAAAGAGATTGCAAAAAAAAGAATTAATAAATTGATTTTAATCATATTAGTAAAAAATTTGGTTTGCCAAAATTAATAATTTTTCTCAAATCACTGTAATATTTCACATTTACTAGATGTGAAACATTTTAATTTGCTAAGGTCAGCATTCTATACTATAAAAGAAGACTAATCAATTAGATTAAATGCAATTAAATACTTATCTTCCAGGGCGGTCATTCTTGATTTTTGCTGCTTAGTAATATCTTCATAAGCGCAGAGATGAAGCATTCCGTGAATTATCACCCTAAGCAGTTCATCATCAAATGATGAATTGAATTTTTTGGCATTATCTCTAATTCTGTTAATACTTATATATATTTCACCTGCAATTATTTCAGGATTATCTGATAACGGAAAACTGATAACATCAGTATAAGTATTATGTCCGAGCCATTTTTTGTTTAATTTATACAAATAAGCATCAGAGCAGAATATATAATTAACATCAGAAATATTTTTAGCTTCTTCTTCTGCAATGATTTTAAGCAATTTTCTTATCCTGCTCTTATTTTTCAGAACAAAAACTATTTTTTCGGAATAAAAATTAATTGCCATAAAAATAAAAAACCTAACAGGTTTTGAGAACCTGTTAGGTTTAAATAAATTAATAATTAGCAACCGAGGGTAGCCACCATTACAGCTTTAATAGTATGAAGACGATTTTCGGCTTCATCAAAAACAACTGAATGTTCGGATTCAAAAACATCTTCAGTTACTTCCATACCATCCAATCCATAAATCTTATAGATTTCTTCTCCTACTTTGGTTTCCCTGTTGTGGAATGATGGAAGACAATGCAAAAATTTAACGTTTTTATTTCCTGTTAGCTTAATAACTTTGCTATTTACCTGATAAGGTTTGAGCAATTTAATTCGTTGAGCCCATAATTCTTTAGGTTCGCCCATTGATACCCATACATCGGTGTAAATAAAATCAACACCTTTAACTCCTTCTTCAACCTTATCTGTAATTGTAATCTTTGCACCTGTTTTTTTTGCTATTTCTTTACATTGTTTAACTAATTCGGCAGAAGGCTGGCAAGATTTTGGAGCAATAGCCCTGTAATCCATTCCCATTTTAGCAGCACCGACAAGCAAAGAGTTTGCAACATTATTCTTAGCGTCTCCCATAAAGCAAAATGCCATTTGGTTAAGCGGTTTATAACAATGTTCCATCATAGTCATCAAGTCTGCAAGTATTTGAGTTGGATGAAATTCATTAGTCAAACCGTTCCATACAGGAACGCCGGCATAAACAGCCAATTCTTCAACTATAGATTGCCCATAACCTCTATACTGTATTCCGTCATAAATTCTTCCTAATACTCTTGCAGTATCTTTCATAGATTCTTTATTCCCTATCTGCGAACCTGAAGGACCAAGATAAGTAACGTGAGCACCCTGGTCAAGTGCTGCAACTTCAAAAGCGCATCTTGTACGTGTTGAATCTTTTTCAAATATCAAAGCTATGTTTTTACCTTTTAAACGTGCTTGTTCAACACCGGAATATTTAGCTTTTTTTAATTCTATTGATAAATCCAATAAGAATTTAATTTCCTGCGGCGTGAAGTCTAATAACTTCAGAAAATGCCTGTTTCTTAAATTAATTGCCATATTATTAAAAGTTTTATATATTTATTAATAAAAATTTTTATTTATTGCTCTGAATTAAATAATTTTAAATTTTAAATTCTTAATTTTAAATTTAACATTCAGCATTCAAAACTTATAGACCCGCTACCAAAAGAATTAATATACTTTATATATAATAGTTCCTGCTCCCTGTTTTGCAAGACTGTTAGCCTCGCATATCTTGGTCTGTTTACCTCCGTTTTCCAGAAAATGAATAGCTGCTCTAATTTTAGGAGCCATGCTACCCTCTGTAAAGTGCCCTTCTTCAAGATATTTTTTTGCCTCTTCAAGTGAGACTTCGCTTAGTTTTATTTCATCTTTTTTGCGAAAATTGATACATACATTAGGCACATCAGTAAGAATAAAAAATTCATCTGCTTTAATATTTGTAGCTAATACTGCCGAAGCTAAGTCTTTATCAATAACCGCATCAATACCAACAATAAAATTATCTTCCCTTATATATGCTGGAATTCCCCCGCCGCCTACTGTTATAACAACTGTGCCTTCTCTTGCTAATTTCTCTACTACATTCCAGTTATTAATTTTAAGTGGTACGGGTGAAGCTACAATTCTTCGCCAACCCCTTTTACGCGGATCTTCACTAAAAACCCATTTATTTTCTTTTGATAGTTTTTCTGCCTCATCTTTAGAATAAAAAGGACCTACCGGTTTTGTAGGTTCTTTAAAGGCTTTATCATTTTTATCTATAATTACCTGAGTAATCATAGCAATTATATTACGTTCTATATTATTTTTAAAGAAAACGTTTTGTAATTGCTGTTCAATCATATAACCTATAGAGCCTTGAGTCTCGGCAACACAAAAATCTATTGGCATTTTGGGAATGCCATAATTTGTAAAACCAGCTTCATGCTGAAGTAGAACATTGCCTACCTGAGGACCATTTCCGTGCCCTATTACTATATTATAATCCTGTTTGAAAAGCCCTATCAAATTTTCACAAGTCTGATAAACATTGGCTTCCTGCTCGTCTATAGTACCCTGCTGATTGCCCCTCAGTAATGCGTTTCCCCCAAATGCCACAACTGCTAATTTTCTCATAGTGTAGTCTTTATTAAATTAAATTTCAAGAAGATATATATATTTCTTTTAAAAAAGTTGCAAAAATATAAAAGTTTTTCATATAAACAAGTTAGTTATTTTATAACAAAGTTATTAATATATAACATATTATTTATAATACCTTAGTATTATTTACTAATCTGTTTATTATGACTACTTCAAAATAAATTTATTATATACTTTTGCGGTTAAATTTATGAAAAAGAAAATCGCTTTTTATACATTAGGGTGTAAACTTAATTTTGCCGAAACTGCTACTATATCAAGAAATTTCAATAAAATTGATTTTGACATAGTTAAATTTAAAGATATTGCTGATATTTATGTTATTAACAGTTGTTTGGTTACAAAAGAAGCTGAAAAAAAATCCAGGTCTGCTGTTAGGCAAGCTTATAAAAGAAACCCTAAAGCTGTTATTGCAATTATAGGTTGTTACTCTGAACTAAAACCTGATGAGTTAAAAAAAATTGAAGAAGCTACTTTAATACTTGGAAATAAAGACAAATTTAATCTTAAAGTTTATATTGACAATCTTAATAAAGAAAAAAATAAGAATTTTAGACCTGATGAGTTCATCCCTGCTTATTCTATTGACGAGCGTACAAGAGCTTTTGTAAAAATCCAGGACGGATGCAATTATTATTGTACTTATTGTATAGTCCCTTTTGCAAGAGGTGTCAGCCGGAGCGCTGCTCCTAATTTAATTATTAACATTACTAACGAATTATCCAAAAAAGGTATTTCCGAAATTATTCTTACAGGTGTTAACATAGGAGATTATAGATTTAAAAACAATGATTACTCTTCCAACTCTGTCAACAAAGAATACAAATTAACCGACCTGTTAATTGAATTAGAAAAAAGCAACATCAAAAGATTTAGATTATCATCAATAGAACCTGATTTATTAAAAGATGAAATTATTGATTTCATTGCTCAATCTCAGCATTTTACTCCCCACTTTCATATACCCTTACAATCAGGTTCGGACAAAATTTTAAAACTTATGAACAGACGCTATGATAGCTCTTTCTTTATTTCAAAAATAACCAAAATAATAAACAAAATACCTGATTGTCTTATTGCTTTAGACGTTATTGTTGGTTTTCCGGGCGAAACAGATGAAGATTTTGATGTAACTTATAATTTTATTAAAGATTTACCTGTTGCCTATTGTCATATATTCCCTTATTCCGAAAGAGAATTTACTAAAGCTACTGCTTTTAGCGGTTCTGTCGATATTAGCATCAGGAAGCAAAGACTAAAAAGCCTGCAACAATTATCAGACAATAAAAAAGCTCTGTTTTATTCTCAAAATATAAACAGCAAAAGGCAGGTTCTGTTTGAAAGCAGTAATATAAATGGATTTATGTATGGTTTTACTGAGAACGCATATCTTGGTCTGTTTACCTCCGTTTTCCAGAAAATGAATAGCTGCTCTAATTTTAGGAGCCATGCTACCCTCTGTAAAGT
>JAGODS010000093.1 GCA_017998135.1 Bacteroidales bacterium | reverse complement strand
CTTTTCACCAGGGCATAAGGTTAGAGCTGCAGGTTGCTGCTTTATAGAAGGAGGATCAAGCAAAGTAACAGAAACAGCTTTTTCGGCTTTACAATCGCTAAGCAAGCTGCAACTGACAGTAGCTTTATAAGTTGTTGAAGCAGTAAAATTAGTAATGGTTATATCCTGATAAGAGACATCAGCTATAGCTTCATCAGCAGCAAAAGCAGCACCGTTCCAATATTTATTACCGTCAAACCAGCTATATAACCAATTGCCGTTACACAAGTCGCCACCATCAGGATTAGAAGCCAACATTATTGTTTCACCTTTACAGGCAGCAGCTTTATCAGCAACAACATTAAGAATCGGGGCATAACAATCAATTTTAGCAGATAAAGACCAATCATAAAGCACAGGCGGAGTCGAGGCATTAGTTAAAGTGGCAAACAGACGCAACTGGCTCTCCTGTCCCAATGCTGAAATATCAAATTCCTGTAAACCATTGCCTGCCGCTGAAATATTATCATAACCAGCTATGTCTTCCCAACTGCCCCCATTATTTTTTTGTATTTTCAAGACTATATTACCACTATTTAAAGTCTGCGACCATTTTAATTTATCCCAGCCTGAAGCATTATAAAAACTATTAAGATAAACCGCAGGCGAACTAAGAGTTCCTGCTATTGGAGCTTCAGTAGCCGAATATATATTATCTAAATAAAAATTATCCTCATCATTAGTACCAGAAGTTGCATAAATAACAAAAGAAATAATTTTAACAACATAAATTCCCTGATAGGCAGAAACATCAAAGGTTTGTTTAGACCACGAGGCAGTATTTCCGCCTGTAGCAAGACAATTAAAAGTAGGAGACAAAGTAGTCCCCGATTTATCATTTATAGTACCTGCATTACCTATAATAACTCTTAATTGCATATGAGTATGGTTATCCTGTGTTAAGAATCTTGGTACACTATGCCAGGCTGCAATATCAACTGTAAATTGTTTAAGACCTGTTAAATCAACCTGTTGGGTAACACCAACATAATCTCCACTGAAATACCCATAACTTCCGGGATTAGAAGGATATAAATTTATACATTTATCACCATTTGTAGGCATAGAGCCGACGCCATCGCCAGTGGAAAGCCCTGCACTATACCAGTTGCCACTTCTGATAACATTCCAGCCCGCACCTGTTTCAAAGCTGGGATTAGTAAAAGGATTTGCCGGTGTAAAAGAAGCAAAAGAGACCGAGCCGTCAGCCTTTGCTTCCAACGCTGCTGAAATTGAAGCTTCCTGAAATTGTTTTTGGGTAGTCTGTTGCCACTCAGTCAGCCCCTCATCTTTATATGTAAACGAATGGTTTTGCGAGGTCCAATTTCCCCAGCTTGAGCCACCGTTAGTAGAAATCTTAATTCTGACATAATAAGTTGTTCCTGCAACAGGACTAAAGTCATTAGTAAAAGCTATATGCACTTTAACGCCTGCAGAATACGTACCTGTAAAATTTTGCGTAACAGCAGTTCCTGTAAAGTCTGCTTTATCATTGATTTCAACCTGTATAGCATTATATGGTCCATTATTATAAGAAATTAGAAATACAGGTTGTTTAGTGCTAATCAAGGAATTATTAAAACAAATTTGTTTATATTCAGGAATATTATAAAGAGTCGGGGCATTTTGTGCATTCAGCACCCCTACAATCATTAAAAATAGTCCTAAAAGAATTTTCAAAAATTTCATAGATATATGTATATTAAATTTCAGCAAAATTAATAAAAAAATACAATTGAATATTTATATAGAGTATTGAAAAATTAGTATATGGGGCTTTGATGTTAATAGGAATAAAATAAAATTGAATAAGGAACTAAGCTTCTATATTCTCAAAGCGAAATCAAATTTATTTAGTAATTTTGCGTTATAAAAATTATTTCTCCATAGATGAAAAAGCTAATAATAATAAGCATATTAACACTATTTTTAATTGTGAGGTTATATGCTACGCATAATAGAGCGGGGGAAATTACATATAAATATTTAGGTAATCTATCATATCAAGTAACAATAACCACATATACCTTTACCGAAAGCCTTGCGGACAGGTGGGAGCTTGAATTAAACTGGGGCGATGGCACAAGAAGCGTACTGCAAAGGACGAATGGTAAAGCAGGAATTAATCCTTATGGTCATTATTGCGAGCATCTTGGCGAAGAAATAGCCCCTAAAATAAAGAAAAATATTTATATAGGGCAGCATAACTATTCGGGTGCCGGCGAATATAAGATATTTTTAGAAGACCCCAACCGTAACGGCGGCGTAATAAACATTCCCAATTCTATTAATGTTCCATTTTATATAGAAACGCTTTTAGTAATAAATCCTTTTTTAGGACAAAACAGTTCTCCCCAGTTATTAAATTCACCAATAGACAATGCCTGCATAGATGTTCCCTTTATACATAATCCCGGGGCTTATGATGTGGATGGAGACTCTTTATCTTACAAACTCATTCCCTGTAAAGGAGAAGAAGGAATGAATATATCCGGTTATAAATCCCCGCAGGCTTCCAGTTATATTAAAATAGATGCATTTAGCGGTGATTTGCTATGGGATAGCCCTGTTTTGCAGGGAGAGTACAACGTTGCAATTCTAATAGAGGAATGGCGCTCAGGCGTTAGAATAGGTTATGTTATTAGGGATATGCAGATAACGGTATCTGTCTGCAATAACAAACCACCGCAAATTATAACTATAAAAGATACCTGTATCAAAGCAGGGACCAAATTACAATTCCTCGTTACAGCAAGCGACCCTGATATTAATACTGTAACTTTAACAGCTAAAGGCGGACCTTTTCAAATAAACAATCCTGCTAAATTTCCTAACCCTATAAGTGGTAAAGCTACTGTAAGCTCTCTATTCACATGGCTTACTAATTGCGACGAAGTGAAAAAACAACCCTGGCAGGTTTTCTTTCGTGCTGTTGATAATGGTATTCCTACTAACCTCGTTGCCCTACATACACTCAACATCAAAATCATTGCACCCGCACCGGAAATAAAATCCGTTGAACCCCGAGGCAGCAGCATTATAGTTAAATGGAGTAAAAGCTATTGCAAGAATGCTAAAGGCTACAAATTATACAGAAGCAATGAATGTAAAGCTCCGCCAACAGATTATTGTGATACAGGCGTTCCTGCAAATTCAGGTTTTACTCTGATAAGTACTAAAACAGATATTAATGATACTGTTTTTGTTGATAATAATAATAGCAACGGGCTTATTAACGGACTTAATTATGCTTATTTAGTTGTAGCATTCTTTGAAGATGGCGCAGAAAGTTATCCTTCCGACATAGTTTGTTGTTCGTTAGTAAAGGATATTCCTATTATTACAAATGTAAGCGTTACTAAAACAGATAAAAGCAAAGGAACTATCTATATAGCTTTCTCAAAACCGACAGAATTAGATACTATCAAATACCCCGGTCCATATAGGTATATAATTTTACGTTCGGATATAAAAAATAAAAATGCTTTTATCAAAATAGATTCTACTGACAACCTCAATGACACAATTTATAATAATACAAATCTAAATACTGAAGAATTACAATATTTTTATAGGATAGATTTATATTCTTTAGAAGCTCCTATAAATTATATAGGAAGTTCGCAGGTGGCATCATCAATTTACTTAAGTATTGAACCTGCTGATAAACAATTAATATTAAACTGGACAGAGCTGGTACCTTGGCAAAATACTGATTATATAATTTACAAACTTAATCCATTAACACAACTTTTTGATTCGCTCACAACAACAAAAAATTCCACTTATACCGATACTAAACTTGTCAATAAGGCTAATTATTGTTATTATATTAAAAGTAAAGGTAAATATTCGCAGTCAGGTATGCTCAATCCCATCTACAATAATTCTCAGGCTGCCTGTGCATCGCCTTTTGATAATGTAGCGCCCTGCGCACCCCTGCTTGAATTTGAAAGCGACTGCTCCCTTTTGCAAAACACCCTCAGATGGTCAAATCCAAATCATAGTTGTACTGATGATGTTGTAAGCTATGAAATATGGTTTGCACAAACTCTAACCGGCGATTTCAGTCTTATTGCAGTAACAGGGAAACCCGGGGATACGACTTTTATTCATAAGAATTTACAAGGTATAGCAGGCTGTTATTCAGTAATAGCTATTGATTCGGTTGGGAATAAAAGTGTTTTCAGTAATGCTGCTTGCGTGGACATTGACAATTGCAAACTCTATAGCTTACCCAACATATTCACACCTAACGGAGATAAGCTTAATGATTTGTTTACTCCTTTTCCTTATGATTATGTTAATAATATAGAAATAAAGATTTTCAACCGCTGGGGTCAGCTTGTCTTTAAAAGCGAAAATCCACAGATAAACTGGGATGGAAAAGATATATATTCAGGTAAAGATTGCAGCGATGGTATTTATTTCTATATATGTACTGTTTACGAGTTTCGCCTGCAAGGATTAACTAACAGAATACTTAAAGGAACGGTTACTATAATGAGATAATTGCTGACGAAGCGTGGACGCTTCGCCTAACGATACAAAAAAAACATTGCTATTTTTTAGGAATAGTAAAGATGAAGGAGCTGCCTTTGCCTGATTCACTAATAACACGAATAGTACCCCCGTTAATTTCCACAAATTCTTTACAAAGTATCAAACCTAAGCCAGTCCCTTTTTCACCGGAAGTGCCGGTTCCAACTACAGTAGCATCAATTCTAAAAAGAAGATTAATATCCTCTGAAGACATTCCTATACCATTATCTTTGACTTCAAGTTCTATATAATTATCAAATTCTTTAGCATTAATATTAATATTGCCTTTAATATCGGTAAATTTGATAGCATTAGAAATAAGGTTACGCAATATAGTACGCAACATATTTTCATCAGCGAATACAAAATATTCCTTTTCTGAATTAATGGTAATCTGAATAGCTTTTTGACGGGCAAGGTTTTCATGTAAAGCAATAATATCAATAATTATATTATTAAGATTCAAATGTTTTTTATTAACAATAATCCTGCCTGTTTTACTGCGTGACCATTCAAGAAGGTTTTCTAAGAGATTATACCCTTTTTTAGCTGCATTAAGAATAAGTTTGCTATACTCAGCCATTTGTTCTTTAGTCTTGATATTATAATCTTCAACAAGCAATTCAGCAAGCCCGAGTATTCCGTGAAAAGGGTTTTTAAGGTCATGGGCGATGATAGAGAAAAATTTATCTTTAGTTGCGTTGAGTTCTTTGAGCTCTTCGGTATAACGTAACAAATCTTGTTCTTGTTTTTTACGCTCTGTTATATCTTTGACAGCGATAACTCTTGCTTCTTTTCTTTTGTATTCAAAGGGCTGTCCTGAATATTCAACAAATTTAAGTTCTCCTTTTTTAGTTTTTAATTCGATCTCAAAACTATGGTTTTGCTCCACAGAATCTTGAATAATATTATGATAATCTTTAGGAATTAAAAGCCAGGGCGTCATCTTTTTCAATTCAGACAAGCTATATCCTGTTAAAATTTCAAATTGCTTATTACAGTCAAGAATACCTTTTTTGTCGTGTATAAAGATACCTTCATAAGAAGCGTCGCTAAGCTGGTGAATCCTGTGCTCGCTGCGCCGCCTGTTTAAATATATATAAGTTAAAAATCCAATTAAAATAGAAAAGGACAACAATATTAACAACATTGAATTCCTGTCATTCTTGTTTTTTTGTTTTAAAAGCTCATTTTCTTTTTGTTTTTGATAGGTTTCAAGAGCTACCCTTACTTCTGAAAGTTTTTTATTTAAATTTATATCAAGTATAGAATCTGTGAGGCTAACATATTTTTTCATAAAATAATTAGCAAGTGTATAGTTTTTAGTATTAAAATGCACGTCTAATAATAAAACTATAGTTTTAAGTTTTTCATTCAGATAATTATATTGATTTTCTATTTTAAGAGCATTATTAAGAACAATCCCTGCTTCCTCAAATTTATTTTGTAGAATATACAATTTGGCAATGGCATTAGAAAGCTTTATAATCATTATATAATCGTATATTTCCTCATATATTTGTCTTGAATTATAATAAAACTCCATAGCAATATTTATTTTATTGCGGGTAAAGTTTATTTCTCCGATATAAAAATATGCTTCAGCAATTAGAGATTTTATATCAGTGTTTTTAATTTTATAATCTTTAGTCATATTTAAGACTTCATTATAATAACCGAGTGCTTTTTCAATATCGTTTTTCATCATATAAATCCTGCCAAGATAATTATAAGAATGAGCAATCAGATAATTTATTTTCATTTTTTTTCTGATATCAAACGCTTTATTGAAATAAAAAAGAGCCGAGTCAAGCTGCCCCGTATTGCGTTTAACCAATGCCATATTATTATATGAAAGTGCCAAACCGTGATTATCTTTAGTTTTCTTAAATATCACTTCTATTTCCTTATAGTAGTTATAGGCAATATCATAATAATCCTGGGCAAAATAAGTATTAGCTATATCTGAAATGCTGTATGCAAGCGAGCCTTCATAATCACCATCCTGCTGCTTAATAATATCGTAGCCCTTAAAGAAATTCTCCAATGCAAGATAATACATCTGTTGTTCAAAATAAACATTACCTATGCGGTTATAAATAGCAGCAATTTTAATTTTGTCATCCGTAGCTTCGTAAAGCACTTTAGCTCTAAGCAGGAGATTAATAGCCTGCTGGGGTTGCTTCATCCTTATTACATAATGCAACTTGAGATAAAGATTGGCAAGAACAGTATCTGTCTTCTCCTGCCTTTCGTACTTATTTATAAGATTTCTCAGGCTATCCTCATCGTTATCAGCCTGCACTTTACTAAAATTAAAACAAAGCAATAAGAGAAAAAGAAATATTATTTTGTTTAGTTTCATAATTGTTTTTTAAGGTAAAGATTATATATATTGATAATTGTTATCTGTGGAATATGCTCATTTTCCAATACAAAAATTATTAAATATATTATTAAGGATTTCGGCTGAGCTTATTTCTCCGGTAATTTCGCCTAAGTAATGGAGTGCAGTATGCATATCAGAAGCTATTAAATCATTAGTTTTACCGCTTTCAATAGCCGACAATATATTATCAACTGCCACATTGGCTTTGGTCAATGCTTCGTAATGCCTGGCATTTGATATAATTAGCTCATCCTGCTTCAAAATATCACGCTTAACCGAGTTAAGCAAACTTTCAGAAATAAGGTTTATATTTTCTCTGCGTTTAGCTGAAATAAAAATGGTTTCCATATCTATTAGTTTACTGAACGAACGGGGCGTAACTATCAATTCGTCAGTTTTATTAGCAACTACTATTATTATTTTGGCTGATAAATCTGTTTTTGTTTTTAATTCCTGTATTTCCTTTAATACATCATCAACTTTAGTCTGTGTAATATCAAACACAAATAAAATAATCTTTGCCTGCTCTATTTTCTGATACGTTTTTTCTATTCCAAATGTTTCAATTTTATCATTAGAATTTCTTAAACCTGCCGTATCAATAAACCTGAAGGCGAGCCCCTCAATAATAATAGTATCCTCAATAGCATCTCGTGTAGTGCCTGGTATTTCGGACACTATAGCTTTTTCCTCGTTGAGAAGTGCATTTAGTAACGTTGATTTGCCGACATTGGGTTTGCCGATAATAGCTACAGGAATACCATATTTAATAACATTGCCAAGTTTAAAAGAATCAACAAGTTTGCATATCTCTTCTTTAATATTAATAATAAAGCTTTTTAATTCCGTTCTGTTTGCAAATTCAACATCTTCTTCGCTGAAATCCATTTCAAGCTCTATTAAAGAAGCAAAATCAAGTAATTGTTTTCTGAGTTCTTTGATTTTAGCTGAAAAGCCCCCTCTCATCTGCAATATAGCAAGCTTATGAGAAGCTCTATTTGATGATGCTATAAGGTCGGCTACCGCTTCTGCCTGTGCTAAATCCATCTTTTTATTTAAAAAAGCTCGCATCGTAAATTCGCCCGGTTTAGCAAGACAGGCACCATTATCTATCAACAATTCCAATATTTTCTGCTGTATAAAAACAGAACCGTGACAGGAAATCTCTATTAAATCTTCACCTGTGTAACTATGAGGCGTCCTAAATATAGATATTAATACATTATCTATAGTATTTTCTTTATCCGCAATACTTCCGTAATGTAAACTATGCGTAGTCATACTTTCTATACTTTTATCTTTTCCAGCAGCTACAAATATTTTACTTATTATTTTAAAAGCATCAGCACCTGAAAGCCTGATGACAGCTATTGCTGACTGTCCCGGCGCTGTAGCTATTGCGACTATCGTTGTTTTATTATCTATATACATAATGTAGTTTTATACTCATTTTAATGTTTCACATTTTGTAAATGTGAAACATTTATAATCAATAAATTATGGATATCTCTAAAAACTACGTTTTCCCTCTCCTAATTTTAGGAGAGGGTAAGGGTGAAGTTAAATTTTTTAGTTTTTAGAAGTCCACTTATGAATAATAAAATATACATTTAAAACTTCGTTACGCGAAGCATACACGCTTCGTTCTCTTTAACTCTGTTCTAAACTCCTATTTGCAATAAAATATTAAGTGCAAAGTTAATATTATTTATCAGATATACTATAATATCCAAAATGATTAACTAATAATTATTAAGAATAAAATATTAATTATTAGTACATTATATATGAATAAAAAAAAATAGAAATATACTTTTATAGAAAAAAAGGAAACTAAAAACTCCGTTTTCCCTCTCCTAATTTTAGGAGAGGGTAAG
>JAGODS010000092.1 GCA_017998135.1 Bacteroidales bacterium | reverse complement strand
ATAATAAAAAATATAAGCATAAAAAAGAGAGAAAAAAAACTATTAAATATTGTTAATTAGAAATAAACTATTAATTTTGCACTCCCAATTTTTAAGGGGAAATTATAGAAATAATTAATATTTAAGGAATTAAAATGCCAACAATACAACAATTAGTCAGAAAGGGTAGGAAGAAACTTACCTATAAGAGTAAGTCCCCGGCCCTGGACGATTGCCCACAGAGACGCGGAGTTTGTACACGTGTATATACCACTACTCCTAAAAAACCTAATTCTGCAATGCGTAAAGTTGCCAGAGTTAGATTGACTAATACTAAGGAAGTTAACGTATATATTCCCGGTGAAGGTCATAATTTACAGGAACACTCTATTGTTATGATTAGAGGCGGCAGGGTAAAAGATTTACCAGGTGTAAGATATCATATCATACGCGGAGCCTTAGATACTTCAGGTGTTACTGGCAGAAAACAACAGCGTTCAAAATACGGTGCAAAGAGACCTAAAAAAGTAGAAACTAAAAAATAAAAAACTAATAGAGGACATAATATATGAGGAAAACTAAACCCAAAAAGAGAATCTTATTACCGGATCCTAAGTTTAATGATCCTTTAGTAACACAGTTTGTTAATAATTTAATGTTACAGGGTAAAAAGCAAAAGGCATATAAAGTGTTTTATGATTCAATAGAGTTAGTTTCTCAGCGCAATGCTGAAGTTAGCGGATTAGAAACCTGGAAAAAGGCTTTAGCAAATGTTACGCCACAGGTAGAAGTAAAGAGCCGCAGAATTGGTGGAGCTACTTTTCAGATTCCTTCTGAGATTAGACCTTCTCGCAAGATGTCTATCGGGATGAAGTTTTTGATTCAGTATGCCAGAGCCAGAAAAGAGAAATCTATGGCTGAGAAGTTGGCTTCAGAGATATTGGCTGCTTATAAAGAAGAAGGCGCTTCATTTAAGAAGAAGGAAGATATGCACAGAATGGCTGATGCGAATAAGGCATTTTCTCACTTTAAATTCAAATAGATATAAAATAGTTGCCTGACTTAAAGTATCAGAGCAGTTAGAGATAAAAACAAAAATAATTAATAAAATATAAATAATATTATAAAGAATACAATATAAAAAGAATGCTTAGGGATTTGACATATACCAGGAACATTGGCATTTTTGCTCATATAGATGCGGGTAAAACCACTACTACTGAGCGTATATTGTATTATACAGGAATCAATTATAAGATTGGCGAGGTAGATGAAGGAACTGCAACGATGGACTGGATGCCACAGGAGCAGGAGCGTGGGATAACTATTACTTCGGCTGCTACTACAGTTTTTTGGAATGTAGAAAAAAAGGAATATAAAATAAATATAATTGATACACCCGGACATGTTGATTTTACGGTAGAAGTTGAGAGGTCTTTGCGAGTTTTGGATGGCGGTGTTGCTATTTTTTGCGGTGTGGGTGGAGTGCAGCCTCAGTCTGAGACTGTCTGGAGACAAGCTAACAAATATAAGGTGCCTCGCGTTACATATATTAACAAGATGGACCGTAATGGCGCCGATTTTTTCAGGGTAGTTAAACAGATTAAAGAGAAGTTGGGTGCTAACCCGATACCGGTGCAGATACCGATTGGTTACGAAGATGATTTTAGGGGTGTTGTTGATCTGGTCAAAAATAAGGCTTACCAATGGGATGAAAGCTCTTTAGGTATAGATTATAAAGAAATTCCCATTCCTGAAGATTTAATTTCAACTGTTTCTTCTTACAGGCAAAACCTCATTGAAGGTGCTGCTGAAGAGCGTGAAGATTTATTAAATAAATATACAACAGATCCTGCTTCATTAACTGAAGACGATATTATAGCTGCTTTAAGAAAAGCAACTTTAGAATTAAGGATTACACCCGTATTATGCGGTTCATCTTTCAGAAATCAGGCAGTTCAATGTCTGATTGATGCTATTGTTTATTATTTGCCCAGTCCTCTTGATATTCCTCCGGTAAAGGGTATTAATCCTTTTACACAGAAAGAAGAAGTCAGAAATACAGATATAAGTTCACCTTTTAGCGCTTTAGCTTTTAAGATTGCCTCAGACGGTTATTTAGGTAAATTGGTCTTTTTCAGAGTTTATTCCGGCAGCCTTACTGAAGGCAGTATTATTTTAAATGCTGCGACTAATAAGAAAGAAAGAATTAGCAAGCTGATGCAGATGCATTCTAACAAGCAGAAACATCTTGAGTTGATTGAAGCTGGTGATATTGGAGCCGCTTCGGGCTTCAAAGAAATTAGGACCGGCGATACTTTATGTTCGGAAAAAAGTCCTATTTTATTGGAGTCTATTGATTTTCCTGAGCCTGTTATTAGTATTGCTGTCGAGCCCAGAACCCAGTTAGATATTGAAAAGTTATATTCTTCTTTGATAAAATATACTGAAGAGGATCCTACCTTTAAGATTAAAGTAGATGAGGAAACAGGACAGATTGTTGTCAGTGGTATGGGAGAGTTGCATTTAGAGATTATTTTTGACAGATTGAAACGCGAAAATAAGATAGAATGCAACAAAGGAAAGCCCCAGGTAGCTTATAAAGAAGCTTTATCAGCAACAATTGAACACAGAGAGATATACTGCAAGCAGACCGGTGGTAAAGGCAAATTTGCCGACATACTTTTTGAGATAGGACCAGCAGATGCCGGAGTTAAGGGTTTGCAGTTTATCAATTTAGTTAAGGGAGGCAATATACCCAAAATGTATATTCCTGCAATTGAAACAGGATTTAAGACCTCTATGCAAAATGGAGTTTTAGGCGGTTTTCCTGTTGATAATTTAAAAGTTGTAATCAAAGACGGGAGCACGCATCCTGTTGATACAGATAATTTGTCTTTTGAGATATGTGCTAAGATGGGGTTTAGAGAAGCGAGTAAGAAGGCGAAACCTATTTTATTAGAGCCTATTATGAAGTTGGAGGTCATCACTCCTGAAGAGTATTTAGGTGAGGTTAGCAGTGATTTGAATCGCCGCAGAGCCATTTTAGATAGTATTGAAGCACGTATTGGCGAACAGATTTTAAAAGCGAAAGTACCTTTAACCGAAATGTTTGGTTATGTTACTATTCTAAGGAGTTTAACTTCCGGAAGAGCATTGTCAACAATGGAATTTTCGCATTATGAACCTGTTGCTAAAGAGTTAGCAGAACAAATTATATATAAAGTAAAAGGAATAATTGTTAATATTTAAAAACAGATAAGCAGTGGCACAAAAAATAAGAATAAAATTAAAGTCCTTTGACCATAATCTGGTTGACAAGTCAGCCGAAAAGATTGTTAAAACGGTCAAATCTACCGGTGCGGTTGTAAACGGTCCGATACCTTTACCAACTAATAAGAAAATATTTACCGTTTTGCGGGCTACCTTCGTTAATAAAAAATCAAGAGAGCAGTTTGAGATGTCTTCTTATAAAAGACTCATTGATATTCACAGTTCTACTTCTAACACTATTGATGCCTTGATGAAAATGGAGTTGCCAACAGGGGTTGAAGTTGAAATTAAGATATAATAACATCAAAAAAAGATATAACAATGTCAGGATTAATAGGGAAAAAAATAGGTATGACCAATATTTATGATTCTAAAGGCAAGAATGTTGCCTGTACGATTATAGAAGCTGGTCCCTGTGTCGTTACACAGATTAAATCAATGGAAAAAGACGGATACGAAGCTGTTCAGTTAGCCTTTGATGATAAGAAAGAAAAGAAAGCCAACAAGGCTGAGAAAGGTCATTTTGCAAAAGCTGGCACAACACCAAAAAAGATTATGGCTGAGTTTACCAGGTTTGAAGAGAAAAAAGAACTTAAACAAGAGTTGAAAGCCGATATTTTTGTAGAAGGTGAATTTATTGATGTTGTTGGGATATCTAAGGGAAAAGGCTTTCAGGGTGTTGTCAGACGTCATAATTTTAAAGGAGTAGGCGAATCTACTCACGGGCAGCATGACAGATTAAGAGCACCGGGAAGCGTTGGCGCTTCTTCATGGCCTTCAAGATTGATGAAAGGTTTAAGAATGGCCGGTCAGATGGGTAAGAACAGGGTGAAGGTTATTAACCTTGAGGTTTTAAAGGTTATTCCTGAAAAGAATATAATGATTTTAAAGGGAGCTGTGCCAGGTCCAAAAGGTGGATATTTGATACTGGAGAGATATAGTTAATTGACGATTTGGAGTTATAGATATAAAATAAGATTAAAATTAAATTAAAAGAAACTGTAATGGAGCTTGAAGTATATAATATAAAAGGTCAGAAAACCGACAGAAAGATTGAGCTTGATGAAAAGATTTTTTGTATAGAGCCAAATGATCACGCTATCTATCTTGATGTAAAACAGTATATGGCTAACAATCGCCAGGGTACTCATAGCGCTCGGGAAAAGTCCCAGATGACAGGCAGTACGCGTAAGCTGAAACGTCAAAAAGGTACCGGAGGCGCAAGAGCCGGTAGTATAAAGAATCCTTTATATAAAGGCGGTGCCAGAGTTTTTGGTCCCAGACCACGTGATTATGATTTTAAGCTTAATAAGAAGGTTAAGAGATTAGCAAGAATGTCTGCTTTCAGTTATAAGATTAAAGACAATTCCATTTTTGTTGTAGAAGATTTCACTTTTGAAAGCCCTAAGACTAAAAATGCAGTTGGTCTTTTAAAAGATTTCTCTATTTCTGATAAGAAAACATTGTTAGTTATAAAGGAGGCTGATAAAAATATTGTACTATCTTCAAGAAATTTAAAGAAATTAAATGTATGCAAAGCATCTAATATTAATACTTACGAGATATTGGATTCTTCAGCAATATTGCTTACAGAGAGTTCTATTGAAGAAATAAAGAAAGTAGTAAACAACTAAAAAAGTTACAAATTATGGCAGTTATTATTAGACCGGTAATTTCGGAAAAGATGTCAGCGAAAAGCGAGAAAATGAATCGCTTTGGCTTTATAGTCCATAGAGAAGCAAATAAAATTGAAATTAAGAAAGCTGTTGAACAGCTTTATAATGTTAGGGTTAAAGAAGTTAACACTGCAAGATATACCGGAAAAAACAAATCCAGATTTACAAAACAGGGATTAATTAAAGGAAGGACAGAGAACTATAAGAAGGCAATTATCACTTTGTATCAAGGTGAAACTATTGATTTATACAGCAATATTTAATATATAACAATGGCACTAAAGAAATATAAACCTACAACAGCCGGACAGCGTTTTAAGATTATAAGCGTTTTTGATGATATAATGCCAGTCAAACCGGAGAAGAGCCTCTTGCTTAAGAAATCAAAAAGCGGTGGCAGAAATAACACTGGCAAAATGACTATGCGTTATATAGGAGGCGGTCATAAGCAGATGTATCGTGTTATCGATTTTAAAAGAGATAAAGATGGGGTGCCTGCAACTGTTAAGTCTATTGAATTTGACCCAAACAGAACAGCCAGAATCGCTTTATTGCATTATGCTGATGGTGAAAAAAGATATATTATTGCTCCTAATGGTTTGAAAGTTGGACAGAAGCTTTTATCCGGTTCAGGTGTTGTTCCCGAAGTTGGAAATACAATGATTATTGATGAAATACCTTACGGTACTATGATTCATAATATTGAATTACAACCGGGTCAGGGCGGCAAATTGGCAAGATCGGCAGGTACTTACGGTCAGTTGATATCTAAAGAAGGAAAGTTAGCCAATATTAAACTTAAATCCGGCGAAATCAGAAGTGTTTTGATTACTTGCAGAGCTACTATAGGTACTGTTTCTAACCCCGACCATAACCTTGAGTTTTCAGGTAAAGCCGGTAGAAGCAGATGGTTAGGAAGACGTCCCAGAACAAGAGGTGTTGTAATGAACCCTGTTGATCATCCAATGGGCGGCGGCGAAGGAAGAGCTTCAGGTGGTCATCCACGCTCAAGAAAGGGTATTCCGTCTAAAGGATTTAAGACCAGAAAACCTAAAAAGCAATCTAATAAGAATATTATCCAGCAACGCAAAAAATAACTTATCCATTAATTCAAACAACCAAACAATATGAGCAGGTCAATTAAAAAAGGTCCTTATATTTATTTTAAGTTAGAGAAAAAGGTCTTAAAAAATGCTGAAAGCAAGAAAAAGACTACTATCAAAACCTGGTCCAGAAGTTCTATAATTTCACCGGATTTTGTTGGGCAGACTATTGCTGTGCATAATGGCAAAACTTTTATCCCGGTTTATGTTACCGAAAATATGGTAGGGCATAAATTAGGTGAGTTTTCACCGACCCGGGTATTTAGAGGACATTCAGGTAATAAAGATAAACAATCAAAATAAACAGAGATGGGAGAGAGAAAACGTTTAAAAGCTATAGAGAGAAAAGAAATTAAAAAAACTCTCAGTTACGCTAAATTGAATAATTGCCCTACATCACCCCGTAAAATGAGGTTGGTGGCTAATATGGTCAGAGGCAAAAAAATAAATGAAGCTTTAGGTATTTTAAAAAACACCAAAAGAGAATCTTCTATTAGGTTATATAAATTGTTAATGTCGGCTATTTCTAACTGGCAGAAAAAGAATGATAACGAAAAAATAGAAAATGCTAATTTATATATTAGCGAGATTTTTGTTGATGGTGGAAAGATGCTTAAACGTGTAAGGACTGCACCTCAGGGTAGGGTTCATCGTATCAGGAAGCGCTCTAATCACGTTACTTTACAGATTGATAAAATGCCTCCACAAAAAGAAAATAAAAGAAAAGTCAGAGAGGATGCAAAACAAAATCCTGATTCAACTACTGCTGTTGAGCAAGCATCCACAACTGAAGTTAAAGAATAATAATTAATAATAGAATATTAAATTAAAATAAATGGGACAAAAGACAAATCCAATATCATTAAGATTAGGAATAATTAAAGGGTGGGATTCAAACTGGTATGGCGGTAAAGAATTTTCATCAAAACTTATTGAAGATGATAAAATTAGAAAATATCTTTATGCCAGAAAAATTAAGATTGGTCCAAACAGCGATATGACCTTAGATAAAGCTGGTGTATCAAAGATATTGATTGAGAGAACTATGAAGGTTATTACTATCAACATATTAACCGCCCGTCCTGGGTTGATTATTGGTAAGAGCGGCTCGGTTGTTGATTTGTTGAAGGAGGAGTTGAAAAAACTCACAAAAAAAGAAGTTCAAATTAATATTTCCGAAATTAAACGTCCCGAGATAGATGCTATGTTGGTAGCTACTACGATAGCAAGACAGATAGAAGGCAGGATTGCTTACAAAAGGGCTATTAAAACTGCTATGGCTGCTGCAATGAGAATTGGTGCCGAGGGTATTAAGGTTTTGATTTCAGGCAGGTTAAATGGCGCTGAAATGGCTCGTAGAGAGACCCTTAAAGAGGGTAGAATTCCTTTGCATACCTTAAGAGCTGATATTGATTATTCTACTGCTGAAGCTCAGATGTCTTATGGTAAATTAGGTTTAAAAGTATGGATTTGCAGAGGACTCGTTTATTCTAAAGTTGATTATACAGGCGATTCTACTCAAAAACAGCAGGGAGGCTTTAGACAACAAAAAGAAAAAAGAAAATGGGAGAGCAGAGATGGCAGAAACAGCAGAGAAGGCAGAGAAGGCAGAGACAGAAACAGAGATAGATTTTCAAGATAATTTTTTAAGAAGACAAATTTTTTTAACAGAAAAATATAAGGACCAATGTTACAACCAAAAAGAACTAAATTTAGGAAACAGCAAAAAGGCAAAATGAAAGGCAACTCCAAACGTGGAACTACTTTAGCCTTTGGTACTTTCGGTTTAAAAGCGCTTGAATCTGAATGGATTACAGGTCGTCAGATTGAAGCAGCGAGACAGGCTATTTCAAGGTATATGAAGAGAGAAGGCCAGTTATGGATTAGAATTTTTCCCGATAAGCCCGTAACCAAGAAGCCCGCCGAAGTTAGAATGGGTAAAGGAAAAGGTGCTCCTGAATATTTTGTTGCCCGCGTTACTCCGGGGAGAATTATGTTTGAAGCTGAGGGAGTTTCTCTTGAGATTGCTAAAGAAGCTATGCGCTTAGCTGCTCAGAAGATGCCAATTGCAACTAAATTTGTTTTAGCCAGAGATTATTCAGAATAAGATATTAAACTTAAAATATGAAATCAAAAGTAATTAGAGAATTAACCTTAAATGAGTTGAAGGAAAGGTTAGATGAAGAGCAACAACAGTTGATTAAACTAAAATTAAATCATTCTATTTCGCCTTTAGAAAACCCTATGAAAATTGTTACTTACAGGAAAACAGTTGCCAGATTGAAGACTGATTTGCAAAGGAGATTAATTGAAGAAAACAAAAAAAATGATGTTAAAAATAAATAATATGGAGTCCAGAGGTTTAAGAAAGCAAAGAACAGGTGTCGTTGTTAGCAATAAGATGGATAAATCTATTGTTGTCCAGATTGAACGAAAAGTTAAACATCCCAAATATGGGAAGTTTGTTAAGAAAACGTCTAAGTTTATGGCTCACGACGAAAAAAATGAATCTAAACCGGGGGATACTGTCCTGATTATGGAAAGTCGTCCTTTGAGTAAAAGAAAATGCTGGAGATTAGTTAATATTATAGAAAGGGCTAAATAAAAATGATACAACAAGAATCAAGATTAAATGTTGCAGATAACAGCGGTGCTAAAGAAGTTTTATGCATTCGCGTTTTGGGTGGTACCAAAAGAAGGTATGCTAGTCTGGGTGATCAGATTGTAGTTTCTGTTAAAAAGGCTTTGCCTTCAAGCACTGTTAAAAAAGGCAGCGTCAATAAGGCTATTATTGTTAGAACCAAAAAAGAGGTTAGACGCGCTGACGGCTCTTATATCAGGTTTGACGATAAAGCTGTGGTTTTGCTCACTGCTACCGATGAAATTAAAGGTACGCGTATTTTCGGTCCGGTAGCTCGCGAATTAAGGGAAAAGAAATTTATGAAAATTATTTCTCTCGCTCCGGAAGTTTTATAAAC
>JAGODS010000091.1 GCA_017998135.1 Bacteroidales bacterium | reverse complement strand
GTGCGAAGTAAGTTCGTTAAAATTATATTTTGAATGATTAATAATAGTGTAAGCAATTACAATAAGGAGGGAACTAGCGTAAGTCCAAATAAAATAGCGCAGGTTTTTAAGGTCTTTAAATAATGGAACAAAAATAAAATAAAAGACTACTGTGAACCAGAGTCGTGAGATAAGATATTTGAAAGAAACAATAGGCAACTGGCTTGTCAGAGAGGTGATAAATAACCAAAATAAATTAATGAAAATAGCAATTGAAACAGGATGCAAAGTTATTTTAAGGTCGTAGTTGTTTAATAAAAGTAATTTAATAAAAAACAATAACATAATAATGAAAAGTATAGGCTCTGCAGGCAGAGACATTCCAATATTAAAACCTTTATCAATTAGGTTAACCGACAAAGGAATAGTAAAAACAATAAAAAGCAGAAATTTGTCAAAAGCGTAGAAATAGAGCAGTATTAATACTAATACAACAGGCAGAAGTGATATCCAGTAAAATTGAAAAATAATTGCAATAAGGTTACCAATAATAAAAACCAGACTTAAAAGGTAAATAAGTAGAGAGTTATTTTGTAAAATTTTAGCCTGCATTATTATTATAAGCTATTGTTTGTTGATAAAATAGGTAAATGAAGTTAGAGGGAATAATTGTCTTTATCAATAAAAGCCATTATAGATAGAGATAACATAAAGGCGGAAATAGTTGAAATAACAACTATCAGCCATCTGACAGGATAAGTTTTTTTATCAGCAACATAAGGTTTGATAATGGTTGATGTATAAGTTAGCTCTTTTGTGAGGTCTCTAAGGGCATTACCGTATTCTGTTTTTACATCTAAGTAATTTTCAATTGCCCCATTTAGTTGGGCATTGAGTAAAATAAATTCACCACCTTTTTCACCGAGATTTTTCATCATATTAGCAGCAATATTGCCTGAAGTTTTATTAGATTTGACATATTGCCTGGTAGCTTCTCTAACCTGAGAAGAATAGTCAAGTATCATATAATCTTTTCTAATTTTCTCTAATTTGGTTTCTAATGAGTCTCGTTCAGCTTCTTTAAGTTCCAGTTGGTCTTTAAACATTTTGACAACTTCAGCTCTTTTTTCTCTATGTAGTTCTCTTACTTTCTTATTAAAGAGACTAATCATATCATTAACAATTTTGCAAGCAATAAAAGGATTTTCGTCGTAAACTGTAATTTCAACAGATTCAAATTCGGTTTTTTTGACAATCACATTGGCATCATAATTTTTGTACAGGTTAGTTTTGAAAAATCTTTTATTGGTATCAATCCTGTAATGCTTTGCCAGATTAAATTTTTGAATAATTTTATTTCTGATATCGTCTGAGCGGAAAATTTGCAACATTTGCTCTGTAACCGATTCATCAGAGAAGCTTATGAGGTTTGAAGGATACATTACCGCAAATGATTTGAATTTAGGTTTAATGAAATAAGGTCCAGAAAATATAACAGATAAAATTACAGCGAGCACACTTATTATTAACAATTGGATTTTCCATTTATTAATTAAGGCAATTAGAAAGAGGTTTTTATTAAAGGTATGCATATATATTTATTAATAAATTCATTTAATATTAAAAACAATCTGAATAAGTTTTTTAGCCGAAATTATTCTATATTGGGAATATTAGTTTTGGAAACCTGATTATTGAAAACTTTGATATTATCTAAAATTATAAGAACAATAACAGAAAAAATAAAAGAAGAGCATATTGAAATTAAAACAATAAGCCAGCGAACCGGATAAGATTTTTTTTCAGCTTTAAAAGCAAAGTCAACGACAAATTTTTGGGGTAAATATTCACTTGCATCAATTTTAGCTTCTTCATACTTAGCTTTAATAAAACTAAGTTGTTTGTTTTGCAAAATTAAGGCATCACGAATGGACACATAAGCACCTCCGTATTTAGTAAGCAAAGTAAGTCTATCTTCAATAGCTTTAATACCTCTAACATTATTTTTAGCAATTTCTTTAGCCAATTGTCTGTTGAGCATTTCGGTCTGGATTTCATAACCGTTAATTCCGAGTTCTCTTAATTTTGCAAGAGAGTCTTCCATTGTTTTAACTTCACGGCAAATCTTAGCGTATTCTTTTTCCACAATTTTATATCCGAATCTTGCTCTTTCGCGCTGAATATTATTTTTAACAGTATCAACTAAGTTAGCTATTTCATTGGCTATATCCGCTGCTATTTGGGGGTCTTTATCGTAAACATCAATTTCAACAGCCATAAATTCATTTCTGCGAAAACTAATATTACTTTTGAAAATTCTGTAAAGTTTGGTCATTTTGTAAGAAGACGTAGAATCTATACCATAATGATTCATCAAGTCAAATTTTTCAACTATTCTGTTTCTGATTTCATTTGAATATAAAATTTGCAATAATTGCTCTGCCTGCTCTTCTTCTCCAAATTCAAGTATATCCGATTTATTACCTGCGTTCTCACTAACGAGAGCTTTGGAAAGGGCATTTGATGAAGTTGGGAATAAAATTACAGTAGATTTAAACTTTGGTGTAATGAAAAGAGGAGAGGATAAGATTACTGATAATGCAAATGAAATCAATACAATATATATAAGAATTTTGCGCCACTTGTATATAAAGTTTAATAAGTAAGCTGTATCTGCTTTGTTTTTTTGCGTTTGATTGAGCATAAGAAATATTTTGGCAAAACTAAATATTTTTTTTAATTTGAGTATTTTTACTTTTTTAGTATAGTTTATTAGTCTTTATTTAGCAAGGGAATTATAGATTTCCTGTTGTATTTTAGTTCTGATGTTTAATTCAAGCAATTTATTATTATTAGCATCAGGGTAAACACGGTTAGAAAGAAAAATATAAACAATATCATAAAGCGGGTCCGCCCAGGCATAGCAGCCTGTAAATCCCGAATGCCCGAAACTGAGAGGTGAAGCGCTTGCAGCGGCAGGTGAATTTTCATTATAAATTAATAGAGGTTTATCAAAACCTAATCCCCGTCTATTGTTTTTAAATCTGCGGGAGTTGAATAAATAAACAGTTTCTTTTTTTAAAAGTCTTTTGTTTTCATAAACACCACCATTAATTAACATTTGCATAATATAGTATAAACTCTCTGCATTGGCAAAACAACCAGCATTACCTGCAACTCCGCCAAGCATAGCAGCAGCAGGGTCGTGAACATAACCACAGAGCAACTGTTTTCTAAATTCGTTATCTATTTCAGTAGGGACTATTTTATTAGAGCTAATTCCTTTGTCTAAAGGGTTAAAACAAATATTTTTAAGGTTCATAGGTTTATAAAAATTTTCTTCTACATATTGGTCTAAAGTCAAAGAGCTGATTTTTTTTATTAATTCTCCAAGCAAGATAAAACCCATATCGCTATATAGATATTTCCGCTTTACGGTATCGCTTTTAATTATCCTGGTTAATATAGTATCTCTGTATGTTTTAATAATAAATAAGCTGTCAGCAACTTTGACAGGGTATTGCTCACTAAAATATTTAGAATATATACCATTTTTATATATAGTTTTACTGTCTAAGGTTTTTTTATAAAAGGGAATCCAGCTTTGAAAGCCAGCTTGATGAGCAAGGATTTCAGAGATTTTTATATGTTCTTTGTTTGTGTTTTTAAGGAAATCTAAGTAGAAACTGAGTTTCTGTTCAATATCAATTTTCCCTTCTTCGTATAATTTCATAATTGCAAGAGTGGTAGCGGCCGTCTTGGTAAGCGATGCTATGTCATACAAATCAGTTATTTTAACAGGTAATAGGTTTTGATAAGTATGATAACCGTAAGCTTTATTGAAAATTATTTTGCCCTTAACAGCAATAAGAACCTGGCAGCCCGGGTAAGCTTTTCTATTAATACCATCATATACAATGGAGTCTGTTTTGTTTTTTAAAGCGAGGGTATCAAATGTTACTTTCCCTGAATTATCAATTTGTTTTAAATTACTTGAAATAAGAAAAACAAAAACTATCATTAAACAAAAGGCTAACCCGCGATTTATCATAAAAGGCTGAATAATTTTTTGCAAATTTAATTTTTTTTATTAAATATTTACAGGTCATAATTACACTTATAAAGAAAATAAGTAAAACCCACAGTAAAAAAATAAGGAAAATACGTATTGTTTATATATTTTTTTAGTATATTTTTGCAGAATTATTTACCTAAGCAAATTACTTTATGAAATATATTTACAATAGAGTCAGACTGCTTATTTATTACAAGAACACCCGTCAGCTTAATATGAAATTTATATTAGGTTTAATAATTGGGGCAGCCTTAGGATTTTTATATTATTTATTAACAAATTTTGCGGAAAATCCACCCATTGTAGCTTCTTCGCCTTGGTTTTCCATTTTATATGGCGTAATGCTTGGCGGTTTTATTACCCGCAATTAGTAATAATCTCTAATATAATAGTATTCCCAGATATAATCATTTATATCTGTTATTTCTCTTTTTATTTTAAAGTAATAAAGAGTATCTCCTTTTTTTAACTTTACAGATTTTCTATCATTTTCATTAATTTGCATAGGATTATTTACTTTATATTTTAATGTAAAGTAATACTTTGATTCTTTAATATCTTTTTCTTCAAGGTTTTCAAATAACAAACTATCTTTATTTGTAATAGTTTTAATAAATTTATATTGATTATGAATATTATAAACAAAGCCACTGGCAAGAGAAGTTGCAACCTGTAAATTGTTTTTTTTAAAATAATCTTTTAAAGCATCAATTCTTCTATCATTTAGGCAAGGTGATACTTTAAAACCATCAGTGCAAAATTTACTGTCAGCAATATATAACATAGAAATTATATTATTAGCATAGTTTTTTATTTTTTTTATATCATAACCTCTTTCCCAATTAGTTTTGTCATCATCAATAAGAGAAGCAAAGACATATATTTCCTTATTGCCTGCCTTTTCTCTAAGATAATTAAGTATATTGATGTATTTATTATTATTTCTCCCTCTTGGATGATTGATCCATTCCATATCTATCACCAATCCGTCATAATAAATACTATAAGCATAGAGTTTAAAGACAACATCGTGAATAATTGCCCGATGCTCCTTATATAATATTTTGAAAGAATTACTGCCATAGCTGTCTAAAAACCATAAATATATTTTAGTTCCGTTTTGTCTTAATTTCTCATTAAATAAACGAAGGTTTCTGCGACTGCTATCGGAGCTAAACAGCCCCTTTTCGAAGGGATATTTTCTGCCGAGATGAATTATAACTTTATCATATCCTTGCGAGATACTATCTGCAAAGGATAATATTTCTTTAGCTTTTTTATTGTGAAAAATTTCATTAACAGCTTTATCAGCTCCTATTATCAGTCCCTTACAATAAGAAGATTCGTCATTTATTAATAAAAAAAATAAAATTATACAGAAAGCACTACGCATTAAAATAAAATTTATTAAGGTTAAAACGATTAAATTGTTGTTATAAGATGTTTAATTATGAGTAATAATAAATAATAAGAAAGAAATAATAATTTTTTAACAATTCTATAAGTTAGTATTAAAAAGAGATTTGGGAGTTATTAACATTGGCTTTGTTAATAACTTATAAAAAAACAATAAAACGTATTAAATCAAATTATATTTTTGTTTACCATAAAAATTAAAAAAATGAACATACTAATTTGTGATGATGATTTAATGATTTTAAAAACCACTGAAATCAAATTAAAAAGAGATGGTTATGATGTTACTACTGCCTCTAACGGAAAAATAGCCCAGGAATATATAGAGAGTAATGATTATGATCTCATCTTATTAGACCTTTTGATGCCTTTTGTAAATGGTCTTGAAATTATTGAATTATTAAAAAAGAAATTAAACAAGACAACACCTGTAATCGTTTTATCTTCTGTTGGTCTTGAAGAAACAGTTATCAGGGCATTTGATCTCGGAGCAGATGACTATGTTGTAAAACCATTTAGCCCTAACGAATTGTCACTTAGAATAAAAAGATTATTAATTCAGAAAAATAAATAATAAAAAGTAAAATAATTATTAACTCTTTATATATTGACTATGGCTTATACGATTAATTTTTACAATGATTTAACATATTCTATAAATTATTTAAACGGAAGTTAAAGATTAATAAAAAAATCTAATAATTAAAAATAAAAAAGTGAATGAAAAACAAATATTTACATCTTCTATTTTACCTGATTTTTTTCTTTTCGTTTTCCCTATATTCTCAACAAACTACTGTAACAGACACAATAGATGTTGATAAAGTTTTTGAACAAGCAAGGCAATTGGCTTTTACAGGTAAAAAAGCCGAAGCTCGTGGCTTATGCAGACTAATTTTAAAAAAGAGCCCTGATTATGCAGATGTGAGGGTCTTGCTTGCGAGAACCTATTCCTGGGATGGAATTTATGATTCGGCAAGAGTTGAGCTTAAAGATTTAATTCAAAGGAAATTTTATGCAGATGCAATTTTGGCTTTAATAGATGTTGAAATTTGGGATGATAAACCTGATTCCGCATTATTTTATTGTGATTTGGGTTTGCTTTATGAACCTAATAACGAAGAAATATTAATAAAGAAAGCTAAAATTCTTATTAAAAAGGAACAGGAAAATGAAGCAAAGACTATATTAAGGCAGGTTTTAGATAATGTTAATCCTGCAAGTACGGAAGCTGAAAAATTACTATTTGATATTAAAACAGCAAAGTTACTAAACAGAATTGATTTAGGCTGGGCAAATGAATATTTTGATGAGACTAATTTATTTAAGGCAAACTACTTAAGAAACTGGAATGTTTATACCTTAGGTTATTCACACAGGTTTAAGAAAATAGGTTTGGTTCAGTTCAGGGGAAATCTCGGCACTATGAATGAGGACCCTCAAATAAATAAACAATTTGAAATTAATGCTTATCCAAGTATATCTAAAAACAATTATTTATATTTAGGATATGGTTATTCGCCCGAGGATAATCATTTTCCAAGACATTATTTCGGAGCTGAATTATATCAAAAGTTGCCTAAAGCCTTTGAAGCCTCTCTTGGTTTCAGACTGCTTAAATTTTACGGTTCAGAGGGAGTGTCAAATACTCTTATTTTTACTGGTTCTATTGGCAAATATATAGGAAATTATTGGTTTAGTCTTAGACCTTACATTACTCCTGATGCTAATAAATTAAGCGAGTATAAACTAAACAGGATTTCTACTTCATTATATTTTACTGTGCGGCGCTATTTTGCTACCTCTGACGATTATTTGTCACTAACTGTTGGAGGCGGTGTTAGCCCTACTAAATATACTTATTTTGAGAACCTTCAGCATAATAGACGCATGGCTGTTACTCTTGGGTATTCACATATTTTTAATAAAAGATACTATATAACTACTTCTATCGGGATATATCGTGAGCAAGCTACACCGGGTAAAACGGACTATAGAAATGAATTAGACAGTTCTATTAAATTAGGATATTTATTTTAAAAAATAATTAAGAAGTGGGAACAAGAGTTTATAAAATAGTTAAAGAAAGCAGAGATAAAATATTAATTTTATTTACTGCAATTATCATTATTTTTATATCATTTGACCTTTATAGGGAAGCCCTGTCCTATATTAATATTTTATACCCTAAAGATGATATTGCAACCAATGATTCTATAAATCCTGTTATTTACAGAGTACAATTTGTTGCTGCATTTAAAAGACAACTTAATAAAGATTCTCTATCTAAGGACTATAATATTAATAAGGAGATAAGGGAAGATTATCATTATGAATGGTATAAATATAGTATTGGTTATTTTGATGATTTCCCTCAAGCAAAAACTTTCAGGGATAGTTTAGCAAAAAATAATTTATTTCAAGGTTCTTTTATTGTTTGTTTTCGGAATAATCAAAGACTTGATAAACTTGTAATTCTGAAAAAATATAAACCCAAAACTGCTAAAACTATAAGATATGCAGCAAAGGCAAGCCAAATAGAGTTTAAAATACAGATTTATGCTTCATATAACAAGCGTTTGCCGATAGATAGTCTTGCCAATGTTTTTAATATTAATCAAAATATAAGAGAAGATTTCTTAAATGGTTATTATAAATATTCAACTGGCTCTTTTGATAATTTTAACAAGGCAAAAAATTATTTAACAGAACTAAAAATAAATAGTAAACTTGCTGATGCTTTTATAGTAGCATATAAGGATAACCAAAGATTAGACAATATAGCTAAGGCTTTTATACGTAAACCAAAAACAATTACTTCTAAACAAGAAGAACAAAACGTTGAAGTTAAAGTTGAAAAAATTAAACCTGTTAAGGAGAAAAAGAAAGCCGAGTCTTTTTATTCAAACATTCCTATAAAGCCGAAAAGAAAACTATCTAAAAAAGAACTTGCTGAAAATAATTTAAGAATTGCAGATTCATTAAGAACTGATTCTTTTAACAGAGTTGTTACTCTCAGAGATTCTCTTAAAAGAGATTCAATTAGATTTTTTTATTATCTCGAAGCTAAAGTGGATTCAATAAGGTCAACAATTGTAACTACACCTCAGCCCGATTATTCATATGTAACTTTAGTTATGCTCAGTTTTGCAAAAAAATATAACACAAAAGTATATAATATTATGTCTGCTGCATACGAAAGGCGCTCTCCTACAGACAGACTTATTATTATACTATTTTTTCTAATACACTTTTTTGCATTAAACTTTTTTTTAGTTTCGGTAATATCAGTTTTTATATTAATTTTTAAAAGAATAAGAGATAAAAAAGCTAAGGTGTTAGCAGATAAATACAGGGATATACTTGCAGAATATATATTTTATGATGAGTTGGAATCATCAATTCCTGATGAGTTGAAATCTGTTAATTCCAAATTAATACTGTCCTAAATAATTTTTTTCAGGATTAACAATGCCAGTATTATTGATAAAAGCATTATATTTTAAAGTTTTTAAAAAAGAACCCCCTGTATAATATTTTGCGGTGGCGGGTCGTAATA
>JAGODS010000090.1 GCA_017998135.1 Bacteroidales bacterium | reverse complement strand
ATCTATGATAACTTATTCAGCAATCTTGTTTAAGCCTGTTATGTGCTTAATAAAAAAGAATATGTCTGCAATATGGCTGAATTTTGAAGAAAAATATGCTTTGACTTAATCAGCAGACCCTAAATACCAAATAATCAATACCCAATACCCAATACCCAATACCCAATACTAAATACCAAATACTCAATACTCAATACTCAATACCCAATACTCAATACCCAATACTCAATACCCAATACTCAATACCCAATACTCAATACCCAATACCCAATACTTAATACCCAATACTTAATACCCAATACTAAATACTAAATACTCAATACCCAATACCCCTTATGAATATATACATTCAAAAAAAACGTTGGAAATTAGTTTTGTTTTTTATAGCAATAATAATAGTTGTTTTATCTCTATGGCATACCAATGTTATAGTTCGGAATATTGCCAAAGAAGAAAGAAATAAAGTAGCTATGTGGGCTGACGCGATGCAGAAAAAAGCCAGTCTCGTCAATTATACCAAAGACCTCTTTGAGAAACTCAAAAATGATGAACGCAAAAAAGTTGATCTATGGGCTGAAGCGAATAAATATATTGTTGAAGCTGGTTTTAACGAAGATATTACCTTCTATGCTGAAATAGTATCTAATAATTCAAGTATTCCGGTTGTACTAACCGATAATGAAGGGAAAATCACTTCTGCTGTTAATGTTGACTTTGATATTGATACAATCAAATATCTTAAAGGCAAACTCAAAGAAGAATTTTCTGTTTATCCGCCTATCGTTTATACCTATTCAGGCCAATCAAAACAATATCTTTATTATAAAGATTCAAGATTATTCTCTGAACTTAAAATAGTTCTTAATGATTTGATTAAATCTTTTATCTCCGAAGTTGTCATTAATTCCGCTGCTGTTCCTGTTATTATTACTGACAGTTCTTATAGGAAAATTATTGCCTACGGTAATATTGACGCTCTGAAAATTAGAGATAAAGCTTATTTTACCGGTATTATATCTGAAATGAAATCCCAGAATAAACCTATACAGATAAATATAGGCGAGATAGGTGAATGTTTTGTTTTTTATAAAGATTCCGTTTTACTTACTAAATTAAAATATTATCCATATATACAACTGGCTATTATTTCTATATTTTTATTTATTTCCTATATACTATTCAGCACCTCCCGAAAAGCAGAGCAAAACAAGGTATGGATGGGTCTCGCAAAAGAAACTGCTCACCAACTCGGAACTCCGCTTTCTTCATTACTTGCCTGGGTTGAGATGCTTAGGAACGATAATAAATGCCTTACTCCTGAATATGTGGAAGAAATAAGTAAAGATGTTCAGCGATTAGAGATGATTACTGAAAGGTTTTCAAAGATAGGTTCTCCCGGAAAACTTATTCCTGTTAATATTATTAATATTATTCATAATTCTATTGAATACCTCCGGGCAAGGACTTCTAAAAAGGTAAATTACCGTGTTATCTTGCCTGCTTCTGACAATATTACTCTCCCTTTAAATGTTCCATTATTTGAATGGGTTATAGAAAATCTTTGCAAGAATGCGTTGGACGCTATGGATGGTGAAGGCGATATTGAGATAGAAATAACCCAGGACGAACAATTTGTATATATTGATATAAGCGACAACGGCAGAGGTTTACCTAAAACAAATTATAAATCAATTTTTAACCCGGGCTTTACTACTAAACAAAGAGGATGGGGTTTGGGTTTAACCCTTGCTAAAAGAATTATTGAAAACTACCATAAAGGTAAAATTTTTGTCAAAAGTTCTGTTATTAATAAAGGTACTACCTTTAGGTTGATTCTTAATAAATAGTGATTTTTTTGAATGTTGACTATAATAAAAAAAACCTTAGCTTTTTTAAGCTAAGGTTTTAATTTTTATTAACTAAAACTGAAGTTTGCAAGTAGCGAGTGCCAGGATAATAATCTGCGAACTGTCTGTTTTTTTAAGTTTTACCTCATTCCGCAGCAATTCTTTTTGAATTTGCAGCAATTACGATTAAAAAACATTTTTTGTTTGTCGTTTAATTGTTTTCTGATGTCAATCATTAATGCAATATGTTTTTTAGCTAATTGATTTTTAAGAGCGGAGATTTCATCAAGTTGTGAATTAATTGCAGTCAAATTAGCATTATCTTCAGAGATTAGAGTTTTAAGATGCGCTTTTTTTTCTCTGATTTGATTTTTAATTTGTAGAATTTCTTTGTGCGATTTTAACTTAATTTCGTCAATAGTTTTTTGTTGTTCTGGAGTCAGGTCGGGTATGTTTTTCATCATACCTTGTCCCTGTCCTTGTCCTTTTCCCTGACATTGCATCTGGCAGTTTCCTTTGCCTTTGCCGGGCATTTTGTCAGGTTGTGCATTTAATCCTGTAAAGGCTATTAGTATAAATAAACCTAAAATTAAAACTGTTCTTTTCATCTTTTTAAAAATTTTAATGTTAAGTTTAATTTATATCAAAAATCGTGCCAATGTGCTTATTTGTAATTATTATTTATTTTTGCAAAATAATCTATACTTATTGAATATGAAAAATGTTTTATTATTACAGTTATTATTTTTGTTTATTATTAAAGGTTTATCTGCTTCAGAACCGGTTAAGGATTCTGTTATAATGTCGGCTTCTTACAAACAGGATGTTTATTACAGTCTTCATAACGGTATTATAAAATCTATAGACAATACCGACTGGGATCTTGCCTTGTTTGTTTCAAAAAATGAAATGGAAATAGCTGGTATAAGAATAAACTCGCCTAAAGGTATTGAGTTATATGCCTATCCTAAGGCTGATATTAAAGGTTGGACTGAATTAGATACTTTAGGTATGAAAAACTGGAAGTCTTTGCAAAATTCTGATAGTAAATGGAACTTTGGGGCTTTCAATGCTAATACAACTGTTCAGTTTGACTATGGCTGGGGCAAATATAATTATGGTACTCATCAGGTAGTTGGCGATTCTTTGTTTGTTATCAAAATTAATGATACTATATATAAGAAAATTTGGATAGTTATGAATGATGCTGCTAAGAAGACTTATTATATCCGTTATGCAAATATTGATAATACAAAGGATACAACAGTATCTATAGATTACAAATCTTATATAGACCGTAATTTTATTTATTTTAATATAAGCGATAATAAAATTATAGACAGGGAACCGCTGACAACTAAGTGGGATTTTATGTTTACTGTAGCAAAAGAGGAAATGGCGCCCGGTATGTATTATATTACTCCTGTAGTAATGTCAAACAATTACAGAGTATTAACAGCAAAAAAAGAGCATTGCGACCCGTTGACGCTTGATTATTTATCCGCTGCTTTTACTAATAATATTTCAGAAATTGGCACAAGTTGGCGTAAGGCTAATCCGCAGACGCATAAGTTTGATATTGTTGATTCTTTAGTGTTTTTTGTTAATGATACTATAAATCATTCTATTTATAAATTGTTATTTACTAAATGCGGCGGCTCTAATACAGGTAAAATGAATTTTACAAAAGAAGAAATTAATACCTCTGTCAGGAGCTATACTAAATCTGATAATTCTTTTATAGTTTATCCTAATCCTGTTAAAGATATACTTACTATAAATCAGACTCTACAAAATACCCAATACCAAGTACCAGGTACTAAGTACTCAATACTTTTTTATACTGTTACAGGTAAGCAGGTTTACTCTGAAACTATGACTTCGGCTCAAAATCAATGGAAAGTAGATTGCAGTTTCTTAAATAAGGGTATATATTTTTTAGTTATTAAATCAGACAGCTACGTATATACTCATAAATTAATAATTAATAAATGAGAATTAACAGACTGTGTTCATTAGTCAGCGTACTCTGGATTATGGTCTTTGGGCTGATTACATTAGCCTATTCGCAAAATACCTGCTTATTTGTTTCAGACAGCCATAATAAAAAAGCTCTTGACTCGGTTTATGTTCATCTTGTTGATTTAACTTCAGGAAAACACTCTAATTTTATTACTGATAAAGATGGAAAATCCTGTTTTGTTATTGATAGCAGGAGTAAAGTTACTATATATAAAAATGGATATAAAAGCCTGGCTGATATTATAAAACCGGGCGATAATAAATCCTACAGGCTATCAATGGATATAATTAATATTTCTGAAATATCAGTTACCGGTGAAAGACTTTATAGTAGCAGTGATAAATCTATTTACAATACAAGGGTTATTACAGGCAAAGAAATAGAAAATAAGGCTGCAACAAATCTTACTGATCTTATTAATTATGAGCTGAATTTTAATATTAGTCCCGACCTGGTCGCTGGCTCTTCTAATCTTTCTTTTGCTGGTTTATCCGGAGAACATATTAAATTATTAATTGATGGCGTTCCTCTTACAGGAAGAATTAATGGTTATATTGATATTAATCAGGTTAATCTTAATAATATTGAGCAGGTTGAAATTGTTGAGGGTCCGCTTTCTGTTTTATATGGAAATAATTCTATAGGTGCGACTATTAATCTTATTACAAAAAAAAATAACAAAGACCCTTTTTCTTTTAATGCAAGCTCATACCTTGAATCTGCTGGCGTTTATAACTTTAATTTTAATATGAATATCGCTATGCTCAAAAAAAATAAAGATAAAGAAAGAAGCTTAAATTTTATTCTTGGTGGAGGCAGGAATTTTTTTGATGGTTATAAAAAAGATGACAGTTTACGTAGTTTTCTTTTTAATCCTAAAAGACAATATTTTATTACTCCTTCCCTCGCTTTTAGAAACAAGTCTTTTAGCCTTGCTCTCTCTCTGTCTTATTTTGATGAATTACTTATAAATAAAGGCGATCTTGAACCGATGTACTATTATGAGAAAGCTTTTGATGCTTATCATTATACAGGCAGGTTAAACAATACTGCTGATGCTGCTTATAAAATCAGCAATTCCAATACGGTTAATCTGCTTATTAGTTGGTCTGAATATATAAAGAAGAAAAATACTTATCTTAAAGACCTTACTAATCTTAATAAAACAATAACACCCAATTATGATGACCAGGATACAACGCAATTAAAAACCCTTTATGTGAAGCTGTTTGATAAAGCGACAACTTTTAAAGATAAGCTGGATATTCATTCAGGGCTTGAGTATAATCTGGAACAAATAGAAGGAAAACGAATTACCGGCGATACTAAGGATATATTGGATATAGCTGCTTATTGCAATTTAAAATACAAAGTTATCAGTAATTTATATCTGCAACCGGGCTTTAGATATAGTTATAACAGTCTTTTTACCCAGCCTCTTATTTATTCTGTTAATCTGAAACAGGAATTAAAGCATAATTTTACGCTCAGGTTAGCTTATGGCAGAGGTTACAGGAGCCCTTCCGTTAAGGAGCTTTATCTTAATTTTATTGATATATCTCATTTTGTACAGGGTAATGTTGATTTAATACCTGAAAATTCAAATAATTATAGTTTTAATATTTCTCATAGTTTAACTAAACTCCAATGGGATAATGAAATAAAACTTTTTTTTAATAAAGTAAGGGATATTATTAGTTTAGTCCCCGCCGACCCTTCAGACCCAAGAAAATGGACTTATACCAACATTTCTGATTTTCGTTCTTTTGGTATTGAGTTTCTTACAGGTATTAAATTATTAAAAGATTTAGAACTTAAGGCTGCTCTCTCAAGGACTTCAAAATATGAAAATACAGCGTTTGGAGAAGCGTCCTCGCTTAGTCTCCTGGATTATCTCAGTTTTGTCAATCTGTCCGGTTCGCTTTACTATGCTCTGCCTAAAATAAAGACAAATTTAACTTTATATTATAAATATAATGGTAAATATCCTTTATTCTTCTATGATGAGAATAACAATCTTTCACGCGGATATATTAATCCGTATAATAATATGGATTTTATTATAAGCAGGCAGTTTTTTAACAATAAAATTAAACTAACCGGCGGTTGTAAAAATTTATTTAATATAAAAGATGTCTCTTCTGTCGGTTCTACAGGTATTCTTTATCATTCTACAGCATCAAATTCTACTACTATCGCTTATGGCAGAACTTATTTTATTAAACTTTCTTTGAATATTAAATAAAGTATGTGTTTATGAACAGATTTGTTTTGAATAAAATACTGCCCTTAATTATTAATGTTTCACATTTAACAAATGTGAAACATTTAATAATATGTGCACTCTTTTTAATCTCCTGTTTCAAGGAAGATGAAAAGCTTAGTCCGCAAACTAATAGTATAAAAGATTCGCTCTCTACTGCCACTATTGCCTTGACACAAGATTATAAATACCAGATTTTTTATTCCCTTTCCAAAAACCAATCTGTTAAAACTGTCCTTAAATCAGACTGGGATTTGGCTTTTGAAAGCTCTGAAACTGGATTATCTCTTATGCTTAATACTGCCCGTTTTATGAAAGCTGCTAATACTGGTTCTGTTGATTTTGATAATATTAAATCCTGGACTGCGTATAACTTTTATTTTGATGGAGCTTCCGGTGTTAAGGATTCAATGGCTGTTAAAGGCTGGTTCTTTATCAGCGGGGCTGATACTACCTTTTCTAAGAATGTTTTTATTATTGATTTGGGAATAGATGAAAAAGGCGCTGCTTTAGGTTTTAAAAAGATTATTTTTGAAACCTATAAAAACAATGTCTATAAATTTCAATATTCTAACCTTGATAATAGCGAACTTAAATCTTTTAGTATTAGTAAAGATAAGTTGTATAACTATGTTTATTTTAGTTTTGCTGGCGGAGGCAAACAAATCTTAATTGAGCCCCCCAAAAAAAACTGGGATTTGCTTTTTACGCAATACTCAACTTATTTGTCCCTTAATGGCTTACCTTATCCTTATCTTGTTACTGGTGTTTTTATTAATAACTATAACACTTATGCCAAAAAAATTAATAACTGCGATTTTGATAAACTAAGCCTTGCCGACACTGTGGCTCTTAGCCCTCTTAGGAATGTCATCGGGTTTGACTGGAAAGTTTATGACAGAAATAATAATAAATACACCGTTCTGCCCGGCATTTCTTATATTATTAAAAGCTCGGACAATACCTGCTATAAACTTTATTTTACTCGCTTCTATAATGATAATGGCGAAAAAGGTTTTCCCTCTTTTAAGTTTATCCAACTTTAGTAGTAGGTAGCGGGTAGCGAGTAGTGAGTAGTGAGTAGCGTGTAGCAATACCCAATACCAAGTACCAAGTACTCAGTACTCAGTACCAAGATTATTAATAGCCCCTATCTTTAGATAGGGGTAGATAGTTTCCTCTCATTATCAGGGCTTTAGCCCTAATCATTTTGTTATTAGATACTTTTTATAGTGCTTTCATATAATAAAAATTTTCCTATTTTTGCGAAATTTTTAAATAAATACAAATATGTTTAGAACTCATAGTTGCGGTGTATTAAGATTAGATGATAAAGGCAGAACAGTTGAGCTTTGCGGGTGGGTACACCGCCTGCGGGATATGGGCTCAATGCTTTTTATTGATTTACGTGACAGATATGGCATAATGCAATTGGTTTTTGATAACGAAACCAAGCCCGAATTATATGCCTTAGCTAAATCTCTCGGGAGAGAATATGTTATTAAAGTAAAGGGAGTGATATGTGAGCGTAGCAATAAAAACTCCAAAATTCCTACTGGCGATATTGAAATGAAAGTTGAATATCTGGAGTTGCTTAATGAGTCTAAAATTCCTCCCTTCACCTTAGAAGAAAATTCTGACGGCGGTGACGAGTTAAGGATGAAATTCAGGTATCTTGACCTTAGAAGAGAACCTGTTAAAAATAATATTGTCCTTAGACATAAACTCGCCCTGGAAACCCGTAATTTCTTAAATGAATTGGGTTTTCTTGAAATTGAAACTCCTTTCTTAATTAAGTCAACTCCCGAAGGCGCTCGCGATTTTGTTGTTCCATCCCGTTTGAACCCCGGGCAGTTTTATGCCTTACCTCAGTCCCCTCAGCAATATAAACAACTTTTGATGGTTGCCGGTTTTGATAGGTATTATCAGATTGTTCGCTGCTTCAGGGATGAAGATTTGCGCGCTGACCGGCAACCTGAGTTTACTCAGATTGATTGCGAGATGTCTTTTGTTGAACAGAAGGATATTTTATTTATTTTTGAGGAAATGACTAAGAGCCTTTTAAAGAAATTTAAAGGAATTAATTGCAGTAATTTTCAAAGAATTTCTTATTCAGATGCTTTGGCTCTTTATGGTACTGATAAGCCCGATTTACGTTTTGATATGCGCTTTTTTGATTTAACTTCTATGCTTAAACAGATAGATTTTTCTGTTTTTAAAGAAGCTGAATATATTATTGCATTTTGTGCCAAAGCTTGTGCCGGCTACTCAAGAAAAGAGCTTGACGATTTGACCGAATTTGTCCGTAAACCCCAGATTGGTGCTAAAGGTCTGGCTTATATTAAACATAATGCTGACGGGTCTTTTAAATCTTCTATTGACAAATATCTTCAGCCTTCAACTCTCAATTTACTTTGTAATCATTTAGAATGTGAAGCAGGCGACCTTATCTTTATTATGGCTGGAAAGAAAGAACCTACTCAAAAAGCTTTATGCGAGCTTAGACTTGAGATGGGCAGACGGCTTGGGCTTATGGATGATAATAAATTTGTTCCTTTATGGGTCGTGGATTTCCCTATGTTTGAATGGGACGAAGAAACTCAGCGTTATTATGCCAAACATCATCCTTTTACTTCCCCTAAATCTGAAGATATGAATATACTTGAAACTAATACCGTAAACGTTAGAGCTGATGCTTATGACCTCGTTATTAATGGCGTCGAGGTTGGTGGCGGTTCTATTAGGATTCATAATAAAGAATTACAGCGCCGGATTTTTAAAATTCTTGGTTTTTCAGATGAACTCGCTGAAGCACAATTCGGCTTTCTTATGGATGCTTTTGAATATGGTGCCCCTCCGCACGCTGGTATCGCTTTCGGCTTTGACCGTTTATGCTCCTTGTTTG
>JAGODS010000089.1 GCA_017998135.1 Bacteroidales bacterium | reverse complement strand
GTATCATTAAGGTGTACCCTTATAATATCATTTTCATTTACTTCTACCTTAACTTCCATCTCATTAAGGTTAGAAATTCGCATTATTTCAGTCCCTGCAAATTGAGACGTACCAACAACTCTTTCTCCTTTTTCAATATTCAGTTTAGATATGGTGCCGTCAAGCGGAGCATAAATAGAGGTTTTGCTAAGATTGTCTTTTGCCTCTTTTAGCGAAGCTTCTATGCTTTTAACATTATATTCGGCTGAAATTACAGCTTGTTCGGCAGCAGTTACTTCGGCTTTTGATACTTCATAAGTTGCTTTGGCATTATCAAAGTCTGATGCCGAAATAGCTTGTTGGTTCCAAAGTTTTTCGCTGCGATCAAAGCTTAATTTATTATTGATATATTGAGCCTGCGTCTGGGCTAAACGAGCTTTTGCCTGAGCGAGAGAGGCTATGGTATTATTAAGCGTTGCTTCTGTACGGTTTAAGTTTGATATATAAATATCTGGGTTTATCTTTGCAAGAAGAGTTCCTGCCTGCACTTTGTCACCCTCTTTAATATATAATTCTATTATTTCGCCTGAAACGTCAGGGGAGAGTTTTACTTCTGTAACAGGTTGTACTTTGCCATTAGCCGTTACTTGCTCAGTTATTGAGCGTTTCTGCACCTGTTCTGTGCTTACACTCATAATTTCTTCTTTTCCTATCCATTTTTTCTTCTTTGCGATTACAAGAAATACTACTATTGCTACAAGAGCTATTACTATTATTCTTATATATTTTTTCTTTTTAAACATAATGAGTTAATTTGATAATTTGATAATTCAACATTCAACATTTATAATTTCCCAATCGGTTTGCCAAAATAAAATTCTAAAAGTTTGATTTTGAAAATACAATCGTATTTAGCTTGCATCATTTCAGCTTGCGCTTTTTCTAATCTTATTTTAGCATCATTATAGTCCACAAAATTAATAAGACCTGCATTAAATCTTTCTTCTGAATATTTGAATGCTTCGGTGAAAGCTGATAGATTTTTATTAGTGGCATTATATTTATTAAGTGCCGCTTTTGCATCTAAATGAGCTTGCTGTATATCTTTCAACAATTTATTTTTTTCATTTTGCAATACATATTCCGAGTTCTTAACCGATATTTTGGCTTTGCTTATGGCAGTCCGACTTTGCAGGTTATTAAACAAGGGTATTATTAAACTAAGCCCAATGCTTTTATTAATATTATCATTAACCTGGTCGTCAAAAGGTATATTTTCGTATAAAGGATTATTATAGGTTGAAACGACTGGTATAGAAGGTATTTCGGAGGTGTACCCAAGTACATATTGTTGCGTTTCATATCCTTTGATACGTTGGCTGGCACCTGAATAACCAGTTCCTATGTTGCCCTGCAGGTTGATGGTAGGGCTTATTGTTCCTCTTGCTATAGAAAGGGACAGGTCTGAACTTTTAAGTTTTAATTCGGCGCTTTTAACTGAAGGTTGGTTTGTAAGTGCATAATTGAAAACTTCAGTAGGGTTTAAATTAATAAGAATCCCGCTGTCAATTTCAACCTGCGGTTTTACAATATCAAATTGTTCTTCTGCCGGTAAATCAAGCAATTGTTTTAAAGTCAGATACGACATATCTAAATTGTTAGCTGCATTTACCTGTTGCAGTTCGTCAGCGGCAAGCTGCGCCTCCATATTAAGTAAGTCGCCTTTGGCTTTTGTTCCGGCATCGTATAGCTTTTTCAGTCGTTCTGTCTGCAGTTTTGAGGCTGCAGTCTGTTTGTTTGCTATATCAAGCATTTCTATATTATATAATATGTTAAGATAGGCAAGAGCTATATTTTGAGATAGTTCGTTTATATAATTATCAACATCCATTTTTGCAGCTTGTAGATCTGTTTTTCCTTTTTTTATACTGTTTACTTGCTGAAAACCATTAAAAACAGTGAAATTACCACTTAGATAAAAATTATCTGATTGTACACGTGTGCTGGCAAACTGGTTGGTAAACCGGTCAACTGTTCTACCATAGTTATAACTGTGATTGGCAGTTGCATTGATGCCCGGCAATATTTCGGCATAGCTTTGTCTGAGGCTTGCCTCGCCGGTCTTTACTCCCAATTCCTGCTGTTTAAGAGCAAGATTATTATTTTTTGAATATTCTATACACTCTGTCAGAGTCCATAATTTCTGAGCTTTCAACCCTGAATAGCTTATCAGCGAAACTACTAAAGTTATTATTATAGTTTTCATTAGTATATTTAGTTAGTAATAACGAGTGTTTATTGTTTTGTATTGTTTATAATACGTTTATTTTTATATGATTTTAATATAGTTTATTAATAACATAATCTTTTTGGTTATATTTTGAGAGTAGTTTTAAGGAGTCAGGAGAAAGAATATCGTAAATAATAATATTATCTGCATTTAGTTCGTTGAAGACGGTTCTGAAAATAAATAAATCTTTCTTTTTAATGAAAAATGTATAATTGGGACGTTTAGATTTTAAATCTTGTTTGTAAAAATTGATTTTAAGTAAGCTGTCGGTTGTTTGCTTTTGAGCAAAATCCTTAAGGTTCATTGCAAAGGACAAACTGATGAAAACAGGAAATTCTGATTCAATTATTTTATTTAATACCAAATCTGTGTTTTTTATATAGATGTATTTATAGAATTTATTTACATAATCAACTCCAATAGGATCTATAACCTTATCTTTCACGCCTGTTCTAAGGCATTCGTTTTGTCCTATAAGGATACAGTTTGTTTTTTTATTTTCTTTACATTTTAATATGATTAGAAAAGAAAAAACGAAAAGAAGAATAAATAAAAATTTAAAATATCTTTGTTTAATCATAGATAAACATTGGGGAATTTCTAAATACTAATTTTTTAACACAAAAAAGCACAAAGGACTAATACTAAGAACACAATAAAATCAAGACTTTGTGAACTTTGATTTATCTTTGTGAACTTTGTGGTTAAGTGTTTTTGAAAAATGCAATTTTTTATGCTGAAATCAAATGTAATACATTTTTAAATAAAAAAGGAGTAGTCGCAAGACGCTGCGTTACAGTTAGCTACTCCTTTTTTATAAAAGAAACTTTTATTCGCCGTACACAATGATAGTTTTAGTTGAAAACAAACCTAAAACATTTTCAACTTTTACATCAACATGATGAACTTTTTTAATTCCTCCTGCCATCATTGCTGCCTGAAGGCTAAAATCTCCGGTTGAAATAATACCAAGAATGTTTGTTGCAGATGCTTTCCCAACTTTTGAGGTTCCTGCATTTTCATTGCATTGTATAGCTAATGCTTCGGATGGACAAGTTATGCTGGTGTATAAACCTGCAAAGCCCATTGGAGTGGGAATAAAAGCTCCGCAGCCCTGAAAAAGAACTGCTGAAAACATTAATAATGCGATAATTAAAACATTTACTTTTCTCATATAATTAAATTTTAATGATTAATAAAACAAAGCAAAAATACAAAAACATTATTAAACAGGGTGAATTAATTTAAAAAAATAAAAAAAGCTTATCTTTATATAAAGATAAGCTTTTATATTTCTGAAAAATACTGATTTATTTTTTAGTATCTTCTTTTTTAATTGATAATAATTCAACTTTAAAAATTAATGTTGAATAAGGGAGGATTTTGCCCATTTGTTTATCGCCATAAGCTAAATTTTCAGGAATATATAATTCCCATTCTGAACCAACATTCATCAATTGAAGAGCTTCTGTCCAGCCTTTGATAACGCCGGTAACTTGAAACGAAGCAGGTTCTTTTCTTTCGTAAGAAGAATCAAAAATAGTGCCGTTAATAAGTCTGCCTTCGTAATGTACTTCTACTTTATCCATTGCAGAAGGTTTAGGACCTTTCCCTGTTTTAATCACTTTGTATTGTAAGCCGCTGGGAAGAGTAACAACATCTTTATTCTTTTTATTTTCTTCAAGGAATTTTTTCCCTTCTTCAATTTGTTTAGCACCGGCAGCTTTATTTTTAGCTTCCTGTTTAGCCATCATTTCTTGTTGAAATTTCATCATCACAATTCTTTTAATTGAATCATTGAAAAGAACAACAGGGTTTTTGCTTAAACCGTCTTCCAACCCTTTTATCATAAACTGAAGGTTTATATCTACAGAATCTTTTTTAATGCTTTCTCCTATGTTATTTCCTATTACATAACTGACCGAGTCAACATTATTTTTAAACTTTGCGTTGCTCTTTTTTTCCTGGCAGGAGCAACCACCTATAAAGACATAAAGTCCAAAACTTAATAAAACAAAAAAAACATTTCTATTCATAAAATTATAAAATTTAGGATTAAAAAATTAGTTAATTATTCATCTTCAAAGAGGTTTTTTACCTCTGTAATTTTTAGGTTTTTTGGTATTTTAAATTTCTTTTTTGGTATTTTTATATTTTCCTGTATTTTAACTGCTGTCTGGCTTACATCCATACCTGCCATTTTAGTTGTATTTTGTAAAATGATACCTTTATAAATCCATATCTTTGCAGCTAATTTCTTTATTTCCCATACCTCGCAATCTTTATTTAGTAGCTTTTCATTCACTGATTTAACTCCCTTGAGGTCTTTTATTTCTTTTTCTCCTATATACCTATCGTTAAGTTGCTGTTTGTTTGATTCACTGTTTTTTTGTTTAGTTCCGCTTTTAGTTTCTAAATCAATTTCGTAAATCCAGTTTTTATCAGTTATTGTCAGTGTATTATTTTTAATTTTATTTGTTCCTAAATTAGTTTCTGTTGAGGTATATTTAGCTGTTTTGCTTCCCCATTCTTCAAAATAAAGTGTTTCTTTACCTGAAGTTACTCCTTTTATTTCATATTCAACAATTCCTGATTTAATATCATATTTTTTTATTAAATCCTTGTTTTCTTGTGATATAACTAAGGATGATAGAATATTAAAAATAATAAAAATTAATATAAATCGCATTCTTAAAAAATTGAGCAAAAGTAATATAGTTTTTAATACTCTTTTATTTAATTTATTTTTTTTTATCATTTTTATTAAAAATCTCCGATTTTTCTGATTCTTGTTAGGTCTTTCTAAAATAATGTATTTTTATTTTATTGTATATACTGTTATGTAAATATAAAATATGAAAAACATTTCTTTATAGGGTTAATATTTTAAATAATAATTAACCGTTTTAATTAAACAAAAGACTGATTAGTAAACTGATTTACTATTCAGGATTTTCAAGTAATTCAAAAAAAAGAAGAATTTTTGAAAAAATAAATGGATTTTCAACGAATGATACGGAATATTATATTAAATTTGTAAACTGATTTTTATAAATAAATTACTAATAATGAACGAAATAGATAAAGAAATTGCTATTCAGAATTATGATGCAGGCAGTATTCAGGTACTTGAAGGTCTGGAAGCTGTCAGAAAAAGACCTGCTATGTATATTGGGGATATATCAACCAAAGGTCTCCATCATCTTGTTTATGAAGTTGTTGACAATTCAATTGACGAAGCTCTTGCAGGTTTTTGTGATAAAATTGATGTTATTATACACGAGAATAATGCTATAACTGTTATTGATAATGGTAGGGGCATCCCTACTGATTATCATGAGAAAGAGAAAAAATCTGCTCTTGAGGTTGTTATGACCGTCCTTCACGCTGGCGGTAAATTTGATAAAGGATCATATAAAGTTTCCGGTGGGCTTCATGGAGTTGGTGTTTCCTGCGTTAACGCTCTTTCATCTCAAATGATAGTTAAAGTTAATAGGTCAGGTAAAACCTATATGCAGGAATATAATTGCGGTAAACCTGTTTATGCGGTTAAGGAGGTTGGTGATACAAATATATCAGGGACTGAGGTTTATTTTATGCCTGACTATAGTATTTTTATTGAGTATAAATATAATTATGAAATATTAGCTTCCAGGTTACGCGAATTAGCCTTTCTTAATAAAGGAATTACTTTAACCCTTACTGATTTACGTGAAAAGGATGAAAATGGCAATTATGTTTCAGATGTTTTTCTTTCAAAAGAAGGTCTTCCTGAATTTATAAAATACCTTGATGCTACAAGGGAGAAATTAATGCCAGAACCTATTTGTATTGAAGGACAAAGGGATAATACACCTGTTGAGGTTGCTATGCAATACAATACTTCTTTTTCCGAAAATTTGCATTCTTATGTTAATAATATCAATACTCTTGAAGGTGGTACTCATATAGCAGGTTTTAGGAGAGCTTTGACAAGAACTCTTAAAGCTTATGCCGATAAATCGGGTATGTTAGCCAAATTAAAATTTGACATCAGCGGTGACGACTTCCGTGAAGGATTGACTGCTATTATTTCTGTGAAAGTTCAGGAACCGCAGTTTGAAGGTCAAACTAAAACCAAACTTGGAAATAATGAAATAATGGGTATAGTGGACCAGCTTGTCAGCGAACAACTTAATTATTATCTTGAAGAGCATCCTAAAGAAGCTAAGACTATTGTAAACAAGGTTATTCTTGCCGCTACTGCAAGGCATGCTGCTCGTAAAGCCCGTGAGTTAGTGCAACGTAAAGGCGCTATCGGAGGCTCAGGATTACCCGGTAAATTAGCTGATTGCTCCGATACTGATCCCGCCGTTTGCGAATTATACCTTGTTGAAGGGGATTCGGCTGGCGGTACTGCTAAGCAGGGGAGAGACCGAAAATTTCAGGCTATTTTACCGCTAAGAGGTAAAATTCTTAATGTTGAAAAAGCTATGCTCCATAAAATATTTGAAAGTGAAGAAATTAAAAATATTTTTACTGCACTTGGGGTTACTATAGGAACAGACGAAGACAGTAAAGCTCTTAACCTTGATAAATTGCGCTATCATAAAATAGTTATTATGACCGATGCCGATGTGGATGGCAGTCATATTGCTACTCTTATTCTTACTTTTTTCTTTAGGTATATGCGTGAGCTTATTGAGAAAGGTTATATTTATATAGCTACTCCGCCGCTTTACCTTATTAAAAAAGGAAAATTTGAAAAATATTGCTGGACTGAAGAAGATAGACAGAAATTGATAAGCGAACTTTCTCCCAATGGGAATGATGCTAATGTCCATATCCAGAGATATAAAGGTTTGGGTGAAATGAATGCTGAGCAATTATGGCTCACTACTATGAACCCCGAATTCAGGACTTTAAGACAAGTTACTATTGATAATGCAGCGGAAGCTGACCGTATTTTCTCTATGCTTATGGGCGACGAAGTGCCGCCTCGCAGGGAGTTTATTGAAAAGCACGCTAAATATGCAAGAATTGATGCTTAATTAGAATTATAGTTATACAATACTCATACTCTACACAATTAATATAAACCAATAAATTATTTTCATTGCAAAAACGCTGGGTAATAAAAAAAAAAGGAAGTGAAGCCCATATAAACAAATTGGCTAAAGAATTATCTATAGATAAGGCTCTCGCAAACCTTCTCGTTCAAAGGGGTATTGATGATTTTAGTAAAGCTAAAAATTTTTTTCGTCCCAGCCTCGATAATTTATATGATCCTTTTCTTCTTAAAGATATTGATAAAGCTATATATAGAATAGATGAGGCTATAAACAAAAATCAGAAAATAATGATTTATGGCGACTATGATGCTGATGGTATTACTGCTGTTACCATAGTTTATTCTTATCTTATGAGACTGTATAAAAATGTCAGTTATTATATACCTGACAGATATTCCGAAGGTTATGGGGTGTCTAAGGCGAGCATTGATTATGCTTTGAAGAATAATTTCTCGCTTATTATAGCTCTTGATTGCGGTATTAAGGCTGAAGAACAGATAAAATATGCTAAAGATAATAATATAGATTTTATTGTATGCGACCATCATATACCCGGTGATGTTATTCCTGATGCTTATGCCATACTCAATCCCAAACAGCCTGATTGTCAATATCCATATAAGGAACTATCCGGTTGCGGTGTAGGTTTTAAACTTATGCAAGCCTATGCTATTACTCATAATTATCTACCTGAAGATTTACACGATTTTTTAGATTTACTTGCTGTCAGTATTGCTTCTGATTTAGTACCAATCACTGATGAAAACAGGATACTTACCTACTATGGACTTAAGAAAATCAATTCCAATCCTCGTACTTCTCTTAAAGCACTCTTAAAATTAAGTAATCTTGAATCTATTGGGCTTCCCGAAGATATTGAAAAAAAACCATTTAGAAGAGAAATAACTGTTAATGAGTTATCTTTTCTTATAGGTCCACGCATTAATGCTGCGGGGAGGGTGGATAGTGGTTTTAAAGCTGTTGAATTGTTAATCTCTGATGATTTTCAATACACTAAAAAGCTTGCTGAATATATTGATGCTAATAATACTGTTCGTAAAAATTTAGACTCACAAATAACTTTTGAAGCTACTAAATTAGTTGCTAATGACGAAAGTAAATTAAAAAATAAAAGTACTGTTATCTATAAACCTGGCTGGCATATTGGTGTGGTTGGCATTGTTGCTTCCCGCTTAGTTGAAACTTTCTACAAACCCACTGTAGTTCTTACAGATAAAGAAGGTCTTATTATCGGCTCAGCACGTTCAGTTAAAAATTTTGATATATATAATGCCCTTGAGAATTGTAGCGACCTGCTGCAAACCTGGGGCGGGCATAAATTAGCTGCAGGTATTAGCCTTTTACCCGAAAATCTTAATACATTTATTGAAAGATTTGAAGGAATTGTTGCTGCTAATATTAATGATTACTACCTAATACCTGAAATTGAAATTGATACTATTATTTCTCTTAATTCTATTACTCATAAATTTATTAAAATTCTTAAACAATTCGCTCCTTTCGGACCTGAAAACAATACACCTGTTTTTTATACAGAAAAAGTAAGGGATACGGGTTATGCAAAACAGATTGGTAACAATAACCAGCATCTTAAACTTAATCTTATACAACCTCCTATATTTGAAGATGTATTTGAAGCCATCGCATTCAATCAGGCAGATTATTATGAAGCTATCTCCAAAGGACAACCTTTTAATATATGTTATACTATTG
>JAGODS010000088.1 GCA_017998135.1 Bacteroidales bacterium | reverse complement strand
TTACTTCAATAATTAGTTCCAATACTCTAATTGCTCCTCGCTTTATTAACTCCGAGCTTATAGGTAATTATCAGGCAGACTACCTCCCCTTAGGTACTAAAAAATATAATATTTCCGGAGAAAGATGCCTGCTTACAGGAGATGCAGCATGTCTCACCGACCCTTTTACCGGTGAAGGTGTCGCTAATGCTATGTTTAGCGGCAGATGGGCTGCAGAACACATAAAAAATTGCTTCAAAACTAACGACTTCTCTGCTACTTTCAATAAAAATTACGATAATTTGATTTACAATAAAATTTGGAAAGAACTTAAGCTTAGTTCTGTAATGCAAGCCCTTGCTAAAAATAAAACCTTGTTAAATTATGTAATACGAAAAGCTAATAAAAATCAGGGTGTAAAAGAAATATTAAATTCTATGCTTTCGGATATGGAAATAAAAAAGCAACTTTCCAAACCATCTTTTTATTTTAAACTGTTATTTAAATAATTTTAATCTCCATATTCCCTCTCCTAATTTTAGGAGAGGGTAAGGGTGAGGTTAAATTTTTAATAGTTTTTAAAAGTCCATCATTTCAACCCTTCGGGTTTTTCTGGATAATTCAAAATGATTTAAGAGTATCTTCAACAGCCTTCATCAGCCACATTGGTGTTGAAGTTGCTCCACAAATTCCGACTTTTTCTTCTGCCGAAAACCAATCTTTATTTAATTCCTTTGTATTACTTATAAAGAAACTATTGGGATTTTGCGATTTACATACATTAAACAGAACTTTTCCATTTGAAGAATCTCTGCCAGCTACAAAGATAATTTTATCAAACCTGCTGCTAAATTCTTTTAGATAGGGTTCGCGGTTAGATACCTGCCTGCATATTGTATCTTTTACCTTTACTTTTATACCTGAACTTTCAAGAAAACTAACAATTTTTCTAAATTCTCCAAGTGACATAGTAGTCTGACTAAATAATGTTATATTAACAGGTATGCTATCTATTTTCAATTCTGTGATATTATCAAAAATAAAAGCTTTATTGTCTATTTGTCCGTTTAAGCCAATAACTTCAGGATGGTTAGGTTTGCCGTATATATAAATATTTTCATTATTATTGTATGATTCGCTGATTTGTTTATGCATTCTTAATATTATCGGGCAGGATGCATCTATTATTTTATTATTATTGTCATTTGCCTGTTTATAACTTGCCGGCGGTTCGCCATGAGCCCGAAACATAATAATTTTATTTTTAAGCTCATTAAACCTGCTTCTATCTATAGTTATTAAGCCCTTTTGTTCAAGTCTTTTTATTTCTTCATCATTATGTACTATTTCACCAAGACAAAATAATTCGGTGCTTCTGTCAAGCTCAGCTTCCGCTTTATTAATTGCTCCAATAACTCCAAAGCAAAAGCCCGATTTTTCATCTAATTCAATTTTAAGGTTTAAAGATTTCATATTTAATAATAAAAAAATTGAAAAAAGTCTTAGAATGCATCTTATCTTATAGATTATTATACTAATATTCAGGTTTAAAAGAGCCATTTACATCACCCCTGAAAACAGCTCTGATATTATATAAAAGGTCGGAATTATATATTTGAAGAGTATCTTTATCAAATATCCAATCGCTTGCGCTGTATGAATTAATAATTTTTATAAAGCGTCTGTTTATTAATAATGCATCAACAGGATTCGTTTTATTATCATCATTAACATCTGCTGCTTTTTTTAAAATATCATCCTTAAAATCATACAATTTAATAAAATACTTATTAACCAAAAGAGCATCAATAGGATTAACTCCATCCCATTTTTGTGAAGGAACCGGTATTAGCATATATTTTCCTTTTTTTAAATTTAAAAAGTTATATTTGCCTGTGCTGTCAGTATAAAGAGAATCTAATATTTTATCTTCACTACTCAGAAGATAAATAAGTGTTTTATTAAGAGGGGTTTGATAGACATTGTTATAAAACAATTGTCCTGAAATTTTATATAACCCATTTATAATTTTTATATTGATTTCATCAGTTTCAGTACAACTATTTTCATCTGTTACTGTAACTGAATATATAAAATTACCTATTCCAAATTTTGAGCCCTCAACGGTTATGCTTTGATTTATTTCATCATTGCTCCACTTATAAAATTTATGTCCATTACCGGCATTAAGTTCTATTGTTTCATAAAGAGTTATGCTTGTGTCGTTGCCAAGATTTATTTTCGGTAAAGGCTTTATTTTAATTATTATACTATCCAAAGTTTTTGCACAATTTTCATTATTAATAATATTTAAAGAATAATTACCATCTTCTTTAGCATAATATATTGAATTTGTTGCAGAAATAATATCTTCATTGTCTTTTTTCCATCTATAAGAAAAGTCCCAAATAGCCGAACTTAAAGTAATATTATCAAGCCATACACAATCGCTGCCTGTGCTTTGACTTTTATCTTTAACATATATCCATTTAAACCTATTATAACCTGCTTTAACAGGAAAACTTTCTTTATGCCAATCTTTTATCCCGGACCATCTTTTAACTGCGATATTATTAATATATAAATAAAGATAATCATAATTGATTTCAGTAGAAAGTTTAATATAAAAAGATAAACTGTCCTCCTTTGGCTCATAAAAATCTATGCTTAATTCTGTGTTTTGTAAATTGTCTATTATTCCTGAACGAATTGAATATTTACCCTTATATGATTCGGCATCAGAAATAGTCCATAGAGCATTTCCAGCAACAGACCAATTATAAGCATTTATATCTCCTGATTCAAAAGACTCATTATATTTTATATCAGCAAGCAGCAAAGTAGAATCTCCACTACAGATTTCAGGTTTGTCAGTTTTAACAAATAATCCGGGAAGCTCTATAAGTTTGATTAACACAGTATCAGATAAAGGGGAACAACCGTTATTATCAGAAGTTAATAAATTATATTTACCATAATCAGAAATCTCAATAAAAGAGTTAGTAGCATTATCAATTATTTTACCATTTTTCAACCATTGAAAACTCAAAACTTCTTGTGTTTTTGATTTAAGTATAATAGTTTTGCCCCGACATAAATTAATAATACCGGAAGGCTCAATATAAGAAGAAGCCGCAGATTTAACTTTTAATGTTACTATTGATGATGTAACTGCGCAATTATTAGATATAATACATCTGTACTTAAATCCGTCAAAAAAGCTTGGTATTCCTTCAATAATTAATGAAGCCGTTGAACCATTTTTATACATATTTCCCGATAATTCTGTCCATCCATCACCCCTGTTAACCTGCCATTTATAATTAGATAATTTATCAGAAACAACTGAAAAAGAAGCTTTTCCCCCTTCACATACAAGAGTATCATTAGGATTATTTATTATCAACGGACATAAAGAAGAATCTACTAATACAAACCCAGAGATCTTATCAACAGAAGCAGAAGCGAGTCTTTCAATTTCGTCAGCTGTCATTATATAATTTCTTAACTGAATACTATTAATATATAAGATGTCTGTTTCATTATCGTCATCCGAGAAAAAACAAGAAGCCTGAATTCCCCAATTATTATTCAAACAAAATCTCCTGTTGAAAAAATCCTCAATCAATGTTGTGCTTCCAACAAATCTGCCATTTATATATTTATCTATCCTTTCTTTGTCTATATCAAATACAATTGCTATTCTATACCAGGTTGAATCTTCAAGCAAACCATGATATTTACCATATACTCCTATTCCTTTTGTATCTGTATCAATAAAAAAGTCAGCATCTTCATTATTATTATGACTGCATTGAAGCAAAGAAATTTTACGGTCTGCCGATGATACTGGTTTTAAAAGGTCTAAAATAATAGAATAACTATGGTCGCAGGATGTTCCTATTGTATCTCCTTCAGGTATAATATTTGAATAAAATTCAAGATAATGATAAGGATCATAAGCAGGTATTTTAACCACTTTTGCCTCTTTATTATCTATTCCGGGAATACCAAAATCACTTGTACTACCAAATTTCACTCTTTGATCTGCTACCGTTGTATCGCCTCTTTCATTAAGGTCAGAGCCTATTGTTGCTCTTAAATCAGCATAAATAAAATCCCATTGTCCTGTAATTTTCTTTTCAGGGAAAAAACCTCCAACGTTATTATTACAAAAATAATCAAAAGCTGCTGCAGTTCTGTCAGTCTCTAAACCATCCACACCCACAGCCTTTAATTTTTCAAATAATTTTTCATCATTTATTGTATATACCCAGTATTCTATATTATAAAAATGCAATTTTTCAATAAACGCTTTTAACCAATTTTTGTCTGCTTTATGAAAATCTGTTGCTGCCATCTCAAGAGCTATAACGTTATTATCTCTAAGAAACTCATAATAGGAATTATCATTTAAAGAATCGGGTAAGGCACCGAAATACACTAAAGGCGCTTCCTTTAAATAACTATGAAATAAGCTAATACTACCAAAACTTGCAGGATTGGGCATTAATATATCAGGAGGAGCACCTGAACTTTGTAAAATATTAGCCACTATCTCAGGTTCAGTACCTTTAAGGTCTAAATATAATTTTCTGTTATACTTATCGGCAAGTTTTATAGCTTCTAACAATGTAGGTACCTTTGTACCTTTAAATCTTTCGCTCTTCCAACTACCAGCATCAAGTGTTTTAATATAAGAATAGTTTAATTGTGAAACAGCTCCTTTTCCATTTGTGGTCCGGTCCACTAATAAATCGTGCATCAAAATACAAACATTGTCTTTAGTAAGCCTTATATCAACTTCACAAGCATAAGCTCCTTCAATAAAAGCCTGCTCTATAGCTATAAGTGTGTTTTCAGGATAATCATTTGAAGAACCACGATGACCAATAACTTTAAAATCACATTGAGAAAATACAGGATTAAATATCTGAATAAGTAAATTGAAAAAAAATAATAAATATAATTTCATCATCTATAAATAGTCGGTTAAAAGCAATATTCAATTTATAACAGTTACAAATTATTAGTTTGCAAAAATATATAAAAAAATCAAATATTTGCAACCTGCAATATTAACTTTGGACTTTGTGCTATGGACTTTAGACAGTAAACTCAAGAAGTCTAAACATTTCGTTAAAATTTACTAAATCTACAATTTGCCAACATTCGCCGTTATTTCTCATCTTAAACAACAAAACAAAGGTTTTTCCTTTAGTATTATTTTTTAAAATAATCCCTATTATAGCGACCTTAGCTTCTCTTTTTATAAAATCAATTTTACCAAAATTAATATTTCTCCATGCTTTCCATTTATCATCTTTAATAATATTTATAGTATTGGTATTATTCTTTTCATTAAATAAATAATCCATTTTACCTTGTTCAATAGCTTTTTTCAATTGTTTATTAACAATTTTAGTCATTTGCGCTTTTAATCCAAAGACTGCACTTCGCCCCAGTTGCTCAGCAAGTTTTTCCAAAGTATCTGCTGGTTCTGGCAATTTTACAGGCATTCTCACTACATAATTTTCAATCACCGAATCTATATTTACATACTTATCAAATTCCTGATAATTATGATTTAATATAGCTTTTTTGGTTTGATAAAGCGAATAAACGGGACTTCTGAAAAAAGACCATATAAAATATACAATTATGAAAATTATAATCCCTGTTATAGCAAATAATATTTTTCTTTTAAGCATAATTTAATCTTTAAAAAGCTAACAATTCATCGGATAAATTTAAAACAGATAAATATGCAAATATATAAATAAAAAGTATTTATAGGCATCTCTAAAAATTCCGTTTACCCTCTCCTAATTTTAGGAGAGGGAAAGGGTGAGGTTAAAATAAATAGGTTTTTAGAGATGCCCTTATGTATTGTTTATTAAAAAATAATATATTTGTATTTTTTTTCAGCTCTCATTTTTCTATAAATATTTCACATTTGGAAAATGTGAACTAAGCGGAGCGACCTCATAAGCACCTTTTAAATAGATTTATGATTGCGCATAATCATTTAAACTAAAATTATTTAATATCTATAAACCATTTAATTTTAATCTATGAATTATGGAATATGTTTATTAAGCCTGATTCCGATACGAAACAAGCCTCAGCATTCAAGCGAGATGGTTTCGCAGTTATTATTTGGAGAAATAGTTTTTATAGAAGGACAACATAAAAACTGGCTCAAAATTAAAGTCGTTTATGATAATTACGAAGGATGGATTGATTATAAACAAATATTAATAATTACCGAAAATGAATTTAACGAAATTAAATCAAAACAGACAGGTCTAACGACTGAAATAACCGATATATTAATAAATGAAACCGATAATATAATTTTTCCCGTATTATTAGGCTCTTCGCTGCCAGGAATAACAAACAATACTTTCTATTTAGACAAGAAGAAATATATATATACAGGTAAATACTTAATAAAAGCACTTGAGCCAAAAGCTGAAGATATAATTCGCATCGCTATTGATTATTTACATACTCCTTATTTGTGGGGTGGCAGAAGTCCCTTTGGCATAGATTGTTCAGGTTTGATTCAGAATGTGTTTAAATTCTTTAATATAAAACTGCCGCGTGATGCTTATCAGCAAGCCGAAACAGGCAATCTTGTGCCTTTTATCACCGAAGCCGGTACCGCTGATGTAGCTTTCTTTGAAGATGAATCAGGAAAAATTGTACATACAGGTATTATAATCTCAAACAACCGCATTATTCATTCTTCAGGACAAGTCAGAATTGATAATATAGATGATAACGGCATATTTAATTTATCTTCAAAAAAATATACTCATAAACTTAAATTTATTAAACGCTTTTTTAATAATGAAATCTAAACTTATTTTTATCCTTTTATTTAGCATATTATCAGGCTCTATATTTTCTCAACCTGTAATCAGGCCTGAAAAGAAAAACAATATTATACTTCCGGCTCTCAACCCGGCAAAGCCTGGCGTATTATGGTGGTGGTTCGCAGGCAAAATAAAAGAGGAAGACGTCAGATACCAAATAGACTGGTTGAAAGAAAACAATATAGGCAGTGTTCTTATTTTCTTTCTTTACCCGCTGAATAAGATTAAAAAAGATACTATAAATTATGCTCCCCGCTACGAATTTCTGGGTAAAGATTTTAGCAATATAACTGCCTCTACAAAGAAATACTGCGACAGTCTCGGCATATCCTGCAATTTCCTCTTCGGGACTGGCTGGCCCTTCGGCGGTAGTTTTGTTACAAAAGACGAAGCTACTCTGACCTGGACAAATAAAGGAACAGAACCGATGCGAACTTTTAGCGTTTCGTGGGAATGGCCTAAAAAAGGCTATGTTATAGACCATCTTAATAAAAATGCAGTTGATAATTATTTCAATAGAGTCAATGCAGCGCTGCTTCCCGCTATACAGGGTAATAAAAGCCTGTTGGAATGCGACTCCTGGGAAATAGCCGAATTTGAGCCTATATGGACACCCGGCTTTGATAAAATGTTTAGTGATAAATACGGATATGATATCACACCTTATGTATCAAAACATACAGAAACAGATAAAAAAGACGCCGCTCTTTATAAAATTATACCCTATACCTCACAACTTTTTGACAGAAATGATAAAAGCCTTTACGATGTACGCTATGATTATTACAAATTAGTATCTGATTTAGCATTAAATAACTTCTACAGGCATTATACTGAAAGATGTAATTCAATAGGAGCCGGTTCAGTAGTCGAATGTTGCGGCACGCCGGCAGATATAATAGATGCGTTTGCGGCTGTTGATGTGCCGATGTCTGAAGCGATGCTTTACGAGCCTAATTATTCAAAAATACCTGCTTCAGCAGCTACTCTTGCAGGCAAAAATATAGTAACAGCCGAAACCTTCACTTGCGCTTACGGATGGAAGGATAAATACGCATATAAAGAACAAATAGCGGATATGAAACTAATTGCCGATGCTATGTTTGCTAATGGAGTGAACCATATCTACTGGCACGGTTACGCTCTTAATCCCAAAGGTTTCGATACGGTATGTTATTATGCCACTGTTAATGTTTCAATAAAAAGCAAGCTCATTAAGGGATTTAAAGAATTTAACGAATATATGGAAAACGTCTCCTCTTTTATGCAAAAAGGGAAAACACATAGCGAAATAGCCGTATATCTGCCAATGGAAGACCGCTGGGCTGAAGGTATCTATGAACAAGACTTCCTCAACCAACTACAGCCCGAAGAGAGATTCTGGCATTTTTCAAAATACCAGATGAGATATGAGAAATTTCCTGCCGAGCTTGAAGGTTATCCTATGCTATGGATTAACAGCAGCTTTATAGCTAAAGCTAATTATAAAAACAAAACATTATCTGTCGGCGCTACTGATTTTAAAGTCTTATATATAGATGTCAAATATTTACCTTACCAAACCTTGCTAAACATCTTAAACCTGGCTCAAAAAGGATTACGTGTCTGCCTGAAACAAGAACCCGCCGAACCCGGAAAAAATAAACATAATGATTATACATTAAAACTACAGGCTCTGAAAGCGCTTAAAAATGTGAGCGCCTCATTTAGCGAGGTATATAATGCAGAACCGATGCTCAGGGGCGACCAGCTCCCTGAATACTGGATAAGAAAAGACGGCAACGAAATATATATTTTCTTAGCTAATCCTAAAACTAAAAATCTAAAATATCCCATTACTTACGGACAATCGCTGCAAACTGAAATTATTGAAAGAAAAATAACCCTTAATTATAATAACAAACAAGAAAGCATAAACCTTAGTTTCAAACCTTACCAGTCGTTAATTATTAAAATTGATAAGAAAGGTAAATACAACCTTATTGAAATATCCTTCATCCCCCCTACCCCACAGACCAAATTTTAATATTTTAATAGGCAAGAATTAATCTGATTAATTCACAAACCTTAATAATAAAAACCTAACAGGTGGGCTGTAAAAAAATCAAGGTTTGAACAAAAAAATCTTCGTTCTTTTTTTATATAAACCCTTAGATGAGTAACAAATTTAATTCAAAATATCCCGTTAAGGATTAAATATTTGTAGAAAAATATAACAACCCCCGAAAACAATCTATCCCGTAGGGATTAAATATTTGTAGAAAAATATAACAACCCCCGATAACAATCTATCCCGTAGGGATTAAATATTTATAAAAAAATATAACAACCCCCAATAACAATCTATC
>JAGODS010000087.1 GCA_017998135.1 Bacteroidales bacterium | reverse complement strand
CTATTATTCAATATAAAAATGTGATTTTTTTTTTATTTAATACATAATTATTACAAAAGAGTTAAAAAAAATATAGTTTTGCAACTGAAATTTTAATTATTTTTTATGGACATTTTTGAAAATATTATAAAGGGGACAATGGGACCTCTTGGAAAGTATGAAAAAGAAGCTGAAGGTTACTTCTTATTTCCTAAACTTGAAGGCGAGATTGCCAATAAAATGATTTTTAGAGGCAAGGAAAAACTTGTCTGGAGTCTTAATAATTATCTCGGACTGGCTAATCATCCCGATGTTAGAAAAGCTGATGCTGAAGCCGCTCAGAAATGGGGAATGGCTTACCCTATGGGTGCAAGGATGATGTCAGGACATACTAAATATCACGAGCAGTTAGAAGCAGAATTAGCAGCTTTTGTATTTAAGAAAAATTCTTTTCTACTGAATTATGGATATCAGGGAATGATATCTATTATAGACAGTATGTTAAACAGGAAGGATGTCGTGGTTTATGATGCAGAGTCTCACGCTTGCATAATAGATGGTGTGAGATTGCATTTAGGCAAACGTTTTATTTATCCTCATAATGATATAAAAAATCTTGAAAAACAATTAGAAAGAGCATCTAAAATTGTAACTCAAACAGGTGGAGGTATTTTAGTTATAACCGAAGGAGTCTTTGGTATGTCTGGGGATTTGGGAAAATTAGATAAAATTGTAGAGCTTAAGAAAAAATATAACTTCCGTTTATTGGTTGATGATGCTCACGGATTTGGAACTATGGGAAAAACAGGAGCCGGAACCGGTGAGGAATTAGGCGTTCAGGACGGTATAGATTTATATTTCGGTACCTTTGCCAAATCAATGGCGGGAATTGGCGCCTTTGTTGCAAGTAATATTCCTGAAATAATATCTTTCTTAAGATATAATATGCGTTCGCAGATTTTTGCCAAAGCCTTACCTATGCCTATGGTTATTGGTGCTTTGAAACGCCTTGAAATAATTAGAAAAAACACTGACTTAAAAGATAAATTATGGATTATTGTCAAGGCTGTTCAAAAAGGTCTGATTGAAAAAGGAATGAATATAGGTAATACACAATCGCCTGTAACTCCTGTTTATCTTGAAGGAGATGTTCCCGAAGCCACCAACCTTATATATGACTTACGGGAAAACTATAATATATTCTGTTCTATGGTTGTTTACCCCGTTGTTCCTAAAGGGGTTATATTGCTTAGAATTATTCCGACTGCAGTTCATACTCTTGAGGATGTTGATTATACACTAAAGTGTTTTGAGGATCTAAAGAAAAAATTGGTAATGGGTAAATATAGAACAGGAAAAATTGTAGATGTTAATAAATAGCTAATGAATAGTAATCTAATACTATTGATTATAAATAAATCTAATTCCTGCTAAATGAAATATATAGCGGATCTTCATATACATTCACATTATTCAATTGCTACAAGTAAAGAATTAACACCCGAACATCTTGATTACTGGGCTAAAGCCAAAGGAATTAATGTTATTGGTACTGGTGATTTTACCCATCCGCGCTGGTCCAAAGAATTAAAAGAGAAGTTAATTCCTGCTGAAAATGGTTTATTTAAACTAAAAGATGATTTAATATTAAGAGGAAGCCTGATTAATAGCGATATAGTTTTTTCTAAAACATTGTTTATCTTAAGTGCCGAAATAAGTTGTATATATAAGAAGAAGGGTAAAACCCGAAAAATTCATAATGTTGTTCTTGCTGATAGTTTTGAAACAGTTGAAAAAATTCAAAATAAACTAACAGATTATAAATTTAATATAAGTTCGGACGGCAGACCTATTTTGGGTCTGGATGCAAGGGATTTATTTGAATTATTGCTTAATTGCTCTGAAAATATATTTTTGATACCTGCGCATATTTGGACGCCCTGGTTCTCTGTTTTAGGTGCCAAATCTGGTTTTGACAGTATTGAGGAATGCTACGAGGATTTAAGTGAAAGGATTTACACTCTTGAGACAGGTTTATCCTCCGACCCGCCTATGAATTGGTTATGCAGCAGCTTAGACAAATATACTTTAGTTTCTAATTCAGATGCACATTCACCTGAGAAATTAGGCAGAAATGCTAATATTTTTAATACTGATTTTAATTATTTATCTTTAATTAATGCTTTGAAAACCGGTGATACATCGCAATGTCTGGGTACTATTGATATGTATCCGCAGGAGGGCAAATATCATTTTGCCGGTCATAGTAATTGTGGTATTTGCCTGAGCCCTGAAGACTCTGTAAAATTTAATGGTATTTGTCCTGTTTGTAACAAAGAAGTTACTATTGGTGTTATGAACAGAGTCAATGAACTGGCAGACAGAAACAAACCTGAAGAAAGACAAAACAAATTGCCTTTTTATCATATAATTCCTCTAAAGGAAATACTTTCTGAAATTTTAGGTAAACCTGCTACTTCCAAACATATAACAAATTATTACGAAAAACTGTTAAATAAATTCGGGCAGGAACTTCATCTTTTACTTGATTTATCTTTTGATGAAATTAAGGATGGTGGAGAGCCTCAGCTTGCCGAAGCTATCAAAAGAATGAGAGCCGGAGAAATATATATAAAGGAAGGATATGACGGAGAATATGGAATAATAAAGGTTTTCGGGGAGCGTGATTTTGAGGATACGATTAAAAATATAAAGAAAAAGCCTCTCAACATATCACAAAATTCAAATAATACCCAATCTAAACAATATAACCCTAAGAATACCAGACAACAATTAAATAAACCTGAAATTAAAAAGAAACAGAGAAAACAAATTTATAAAGACGATAATCAATTAAATTTATTTTAAATGTTCACACCTGCTTATCTTAAAAAAGGTGATAAAATTGCAATTATTTCAACTGCAAGGAAAATAAAAGCTGAAGATATTAAAGCGGCAGTAGAAGTAATAGAAGGGTGGGGTTTGAAGGTTGTCTTAGGAAAAAATCTTTTTTGCGACTTTAATCAGTTTGCAGGCACCGATCAACAAAGAGCAGATGATTTGCAATTTTGCCTTGATGATGAATCTATAAAAGCTATTTTAACTGCCCGCGGTGGCTATGGTACTGTTAGAATTATTGACAGGATTGATTACAGCAGGTTTAAACAAAACCCTAAATGGATATGCGGTTACAGTGATACAACAGTTTTACATTCACATATACATAAACTCGGCTTTGAAACTTTGCATTGCGAGATGCCTTTCAGATTCGCTGATGTGGATAAGGACTCTTTAAACTCATTAAAAAAATGTCTGTTTGGCGAAGTGCTTACTTATAATTTAGGTTTTAATATTTTAAACAGACAGGGAAAAGCTAAAGGAATTTTGGTAGGGGGAAATCTTTCAATATTATACAGTTTGGCGGGTTCTATTTCTGATTTAAACACAGAGGGGAAAATATTATTTATTGAAGATTTGGATGAATATCTTTATCATATAGACCGTATGATGCAGGCATTAAAACGTTCAGGCAAACTATCCGGATTAGCTGGTTTGATAGTAGGAGGGATGACTGAGATGAAAGATAATATTGTGCCTTTCGGAAAGTCTGCAGAAGAAATTATTATTAATACTGTTAAAGAATATAATTATCCTGTTTGTTTTGGTTTTAATGCAGGACATACATTCAATAATTTAGCTTTGATTTTAGGACGACAGATTGAATTGAATGTTTATTCCGATATGTGTAGTCTTATTTTTATGAAACAAAAAAAATAAAGTATGGCGGAACATAATGAATTAGGCGAAAAAGGTGAAAATGCTGCTATTGAATTCCTGTTGCAAAACGGGTATAAGATACTTGAAACCAACTGGACTTATGGCAGAAAAGAGATTGATATTATTGCACAGGATAGGGATATTTTAGTTATTATTGAAGTAAAAACCAGACAAACTGATTTTTTTGGAGAACCTGAAGAATTTGTAAGCAATCAAAAACAGATTTTGCTTATCAAAGCTGCCAATGCTTATATTCTGTTAAAAAAACTTAACCTTGAAGTTAGGTTTGATATTATTTCTATTGTTAAAAATCCTGATAAAACTAAGATTAACCATATAAAAGACGCCTTTTATCCCAAAGTTAGAAGGTGGAATTAATAATTTTCTGTCGTGAACCTATAAATTATTTTAATTTTGCAGTAATAAATTTCTGCTTTTTTATTATGCTCAAAGCTAAAACGGCTTTTATAGTTCAGGCAAGACTCGGGTCAACAAGATTACCGCATAAAATTTTATTGCCTTTTTATAAGGATAATACTATATTGGATATTATTATTGACAGGATAACCAGGTTTAAAAAGGATACTGACCTTATAATTGCTACTTCCACAAGCAAAGATGATGATAGAATAGAACTATTATGCAAAAATAAGAATATTAAATATTTCAGAGGTTCTGAAAATGATGTTTTACAACGTTTTATTGATACTGCTGAACATTTTGGTATTGATGATATTATAAGGGTTTGTTCTGATAATCCTTTCTTTGATGTTGAAGGTACTTTAAAGCTTTTGAATTTTTCTAAAGAATTTGATTATACTGCTTACAAAATAACAGGCGATTTACCCTCAATTAAATCCCACTTAGGTTTATGGGGCGAAGTTGTCAGTCTTGTTGCTCTGCGCAAGGTTAAATCTTTTACCAATGAATTTTTATTTAGCGAACATGTTACTAATTATATCTATTCTAACAGAGATAAATTTAAAATCCGCCTTTTAAAAGCGCCTGATAATTATTTTAATGCTGATAAAATTAGGCTTACCGTTGATGATATTCAGGATTTTGAATTTTTGCAAAAAATTTATAAAGAATTGGATATTGACAATAGAGGTTTAGATATAAATAGTCTATATAATTTTTTAAACGACAATAAGGAATACCTCCAAAAAATGAATAAACAAATAACAAAATACAATAAATAGTATGGCAGGAACATATATAATAGGAGAGATAGGGCAAAATCATAATGGCTCTGTTAAAATAGCAAAACAAATAGTTGATCTAATAGCTCAGCCCGTTACAGATACTTTATTTGGTGAGTCTTTACGTGGGATGGATGCGGTTAAGCTCACTAAGCGAGACTTAAAGGAAGAATTGTCTGTTTCAGCGATGAACAAACCTTATAATAATCCCGATTCTTTTGGCAAGACCTACGGTGAACATCGTGCTGCTCTGGAATTAAATGATGAACAACATTATGAAGTTTATACTTATGCTAAAAACAAAGGACTGGATGTAGTTGAAACTCTTTGCTCCCGCGGCTGCTTGTCTATTATGAAATATTTCAAACCGGATAGACTTAAAGTTGCTTCCCGCGATCTAACTAACCTGCCCCTGATTGAAGCTCTCGCTCAAACCAAAATTCCTGTTATTCTTTCAACAGGTATGACCGGGAAAAAAGAACTTGATGAGGCTTTAAACCTTATCTCTAAACATCATAATAATATTTCCATTCTTCATTGCCTTTCCCAGTATCCTTCAGAATACAAAAATATTAACCTTAATTCCATACTTTACCTAAAAGAACATTATAAAAATTATAAAATAGGCTATTCAGACCATTCAATAGGTATTATGGTGCCGGTAGCTGCCGTAACACTCGGCGCTGAAATTATAGAAAAACATATAACTCTTGACAGAAAAATGAAAGGTACAGACCATAAAGTTTCTTTAGGTCCTGAGGGTATTTACAGGATGGTCAGGGATATTAGAAATATTGAGAAAGCACTTGGCATTAAAGATATTTTCTATAGCGAAGCTGTAGAACAGACTAAGATAAAATTAGAAAGGTCTGTCGCTTCTGTAAGACTTATCAATAAAGGAGAAATTATTAAAGAAGACGATTTACATCTGCTTAGTCCTGGCGATGGCGTTAAATGGAGCGACCGCGCTTTAATAATCGGAAAAACCGCCTTATATAACATTCCCCAAAATGAAATTATTTATACTAATATGATAAGTTAAATTACCTCCGTTAGGCGAAGCGTCCACGTTTCGTCTAATATCCACTACCCAATACTCACTAGCCAATACTCAATACCCAATACTATGCAAATAAAACTTGTTTTAACCGATATAGACGGCGTCTGGACAGACGGCGGTATGTATTACGATGAAAACGGCAATGAATTAAAGAAATTCAATACCTCTGACAGCGCAGGCGTCTTATTCCTGCATAAATTAAACATTCCTGTAGGCATTATTACCGGTGAAGATATGCTTAGCGTTAAACACAGGGCAGAAAAACTGAAAGTTGATTACGTTTTCTGCGGTATAATAGATAAGCTCGCTAAAGCGAAGGAACTATGTGAAAAACTTAATATAAGTCTAAACGAAGTCGCTTTTATCGGGGATGATTTGATTGATGTCCCTTTACTGGCAGCTTGCGGTTTTAGCGCTGTTCCTGCCAACGCAAAAGATTATGTTGCAAGCTATGCTAAATACAAATTAAATAGCAGGGGAGGAGACGGCGCCTTTCGAGAATTTGTTGAATTGCTACTGAACAAAAACAATTTATTTGATATAGCACTTAAAGCAGTTTTTAAGAGTATTGGGTATTGAGTATTGAGTATTTGGTACTTAGTACTTAGTACTTAGTACTTGGTACCCGCTACCCGTTACTTGCTACTTTAAGTTAATTTTTCTATTAATTCTTTACAGGAATAATTATCAGCTAATAAATCCTTTTTTTTGGCAAGAGTAAAATCTGAAAAATCAAAACCAGGACTTACAGTACATCCTACAAGGGCAAAAGAATTTTTATCCTTAAGCTCAGCGGCAAACCACCTGTCTTTCTCAACAACATACTGAAAACACTCATCGTTTTCAAGCCTATTACCGAGTAAAATAGTACTTAATGTTTTATTTTCGTTCAGAACATATATTTTTAAAGCTGTCCCATAATAGAAATGCCATATCTCATCTGATTTAATTTTATGAAAATGCGATACATCTTCTCCTGCTAAAAGAAAATATATTGATGTACAAAAATTACGACTGCCTTCAAATCTAAGAGGTAGCTTATCACAAAGCTCATTGCTGCGATAAATCTCCCTGAAATAGCCCCCTTCAGGATGCTTAATCAAGCCTAATTTTTTTATAAAATGTTCCGCATTTAATAACATCTTTTAAGAAAGTAAAATATAGTTAGTTAAAAAAAATTATTTTCTTAGTTCAAAATTCTGTCCGAGATACACCTTTCTGACCTGTTCGTCGTTGGCTAACTGTTCAGAAGTGCCTGATTTAAGGATTGAGCCTTCAAACAACAAATAAGCCCTGTCTGTTATAGATAAAGTCTCGTGAACATTATGGTCTGTAATCAAAACCCCTATATTTTTATCTTTAAGTTTGGTAACTATATTCTGAATATCTTCAACAGCTATAGGGTCAACGCCTGCAAAAGGCTCGTCAAGCAAGATGAATTTAGGGTCAACAGCCAGCGCCCTCGCTATTTCAGTACGCCTTCGTTCACCCCCGGAAAGCATTACTCCCATTGTTTTACGCACATTCTGTAAACCAAATTCAAATATCAGTTTCTCCAGCCTCTCTTTTTGCTCCTTCTTATTAAATTTTGAAAATTCAAGAACAGCTTTTATATTATCCTCAACACTTAAACGTCTGAATACTGAAGCCTCCTGCGACAGATAACCAATACCCTTTTGCGCCCTCCGATACATTGGCTCATCCGTGATTTCATCATCTTCAAGAAAGATTTTACCAGAATAAGGTTTAATCAATCCCACCATCATATAAAAAGTCGTTGTTTTGCCAGCTCCGTTTGGTCCGAGCAACCCTACTATTTCTCCCTGCGATACATAAAGTGATACATCGTTTACTACCGTCCTTGATTTATATTTCTTAAATAAGTTTTGTGTTCTTAGTTGCATTTTTATTAAAAAAGCAAAATTAATATTTTTTTACTTTCTGCTAATTTGCTAAATTGTTTAATTTTGCAAAATGATTTTTTTAATTAGAACCCTGTTAATAGAAATCGCTGCTTAATATTAGTTTTTTTTATTAACATTGTTTGTTGACATTTTAAGTTTACGAAATGAAAATATTAGTTGCAGGAGGAACGGGCTTTATAGGCACAGCTCTCTGTAAATATTTGAAAGAGCAGAATTATGAGATTATTTTGATAACAAGAAAAAAGTCTAAAGCATTTAAATATCTTGATTATGGTGTTAAAACTATAGAATGGAAGCAGTTTGACTCGGATGATTTAAGTATCTCACTAAACAATCTTAAATGTGTTATAAACCTTTCAGGAGAGTCTTTATCAGGTAGCCGCTGGACTGAAAAGTACAAAGAACGGATTTTTATGAGTCGGATTAATACTACTGCCAAGTTAGTTGATGCTATCAGGAGTGGAAAAATAAATCCGGAAATCTTTATTAATGCTTCTGCTATTGGTTATTACGACGAGAAACGAGATATTGAGCTTACTGAAGATGGCTTTTATGGCAGCAATTTTCTATCTCGGGTATGTAAATACTGGGAAATAGAAGCTTTTAAAGCCGAAACGCTCGGCGTCAGGGTTATTACTTTAAGAGCTGGTATTGTGCTTGGTAAAGGCGGTTTTCTCAGCAATATATTATTACCTTTTCGCTTTTTTATGGGCGGATATATAGGTAATGGTAAACAATGGTTTTCCTGGATTCATATCAGCGATTATATCTCTATTGTTAATTATATTATTAATAATAATAAAATTATCGGTCCTGTTAATCTGACAGCTCCCAACCCAGTTACTATGAAGGTATTTTGTAAAGCTCTGGCAAAGGCTTCTATGTCTTTATGCTGGCTAAGAATTCCCTCTTTTCTGATAAAGTTTGTTTTTAAAGAAAAATCCCTCATTTTTCTTTCTAATCATAAAGTAATACCTGATAAATTAATAAAAGCAGGGTATCAATTCCAATTTCCTACTATTGAGATTGCTCTCAGAAATCTTGTTAAAATCTGATTAACTAATTAGCATTCTGTTAGTTTTTTGGTATTCAATATTCAACGGTATTGAGTATTGGGTATTAAGTATTGAGTATTTTAAATTATCACGTTGGCACATTACTTGCTAAATTCAAAATTTAACATTTTTTATCAATACTGTCCTAAATAATTTTTTTCAGGATTAACAATGCCAGTATTATTGATAAAAGCATTATATTTTAAAGTTTTTAAAAAAGAACCCCCTGTATAATATTTTGCGGTGGCGGGTCGTAATA
>JAGODS010000086.1 GCA_017998135.1 Bacteroidales bacterium | reverse complement strand
AAATAATAACTGTAGTATCATAATTAATTATTTCTTTTGCTAGTTCTTTTTTGTTTTTTCTAACAAAAGATCTAATTTTGTGTTTATTAGATAATTTATTTTCTCCTAACCTGGACTTGAGAATTGAGAATGGTGAATTATTGTCCGAATTTTTTAATATAAAAAATTCATTTTTAAACCACCAATCAAAATCAGATTTGACCTTTCGTTTGTTTTTTATTTTTGATATTCTATTTAACGAGTTACATATTTTAATTTCTTCTTTAGAGGAGATATAAAATGAGGGAACAAGTATAAAATCACGCTGTGTTACTGGTCTTACTTTTTTTGTGAATTTATCCAATAAATCATTTTTAACGTTTCCTTCATATTGAAAAGACAAATAAGCTTCTGTGTTAAAATTTTCTTCATTAACCTGATTGAAATCCTTTCTTAATATACCTTCTCTAATTAAAATATATTCATTTAATCTGTCTGTGCGCCATTGACAAAAAGCCTGCGCTTGCTTTTTTGAAATACCTTTAACAAGCATATTCAATTTTTCAGGTTTAAAAATATCTGGGTATTTAATTGTATCGGGGAGCATTGCTTTATATACTTCAGGATAATCAACTCCAAAAACCCTGTAATTCCATTGTAAAAAGCAAAGATACTCCTTATTAGTAGTTTTGTATTTTGAAATAATAAAGGTTTTTTCAAAATTTTGTAATAAGACTAAGTTACTTTTTCTTTTTATAAATGGATCATAACTAATATTTTTTGTTGCTATTTTTTGAGCGCTAAGATTGCTTAATACTATAATAAAAGAAATGGATAATAGTAACTTTTTCATAGAATAAATATTTTATTTACGTTTAGTTTGTATTATATAGACAACTAAATATTGTTTTAGGTTGCATTATATCTTGATTAATTTAAAAATTTGATTTCTAACTCTCATTAAAAAAGACAATGGTAAGGATTAATATTTAGAATTTCACTCCATTTTTGAGGACTTTATTATGACATATGAATTATCGGGTTAGATATAAAAAAAATATTATAAATTTCAGCGAAATGTCATTTATTCCATTCTCTTTTTAAAATGCGGGGAGTCACCTTTTTCGCCATAGCCTATTTTGGCGCCGGCGATGTGAACACGAGATTCTATACAAGAGGCGCAATCGTCAGCAGCTTCTTTAACACAGGGTTTTTCATCATAAAGCAGATAATTTTCGCGATATTTAAGAGGAGTAAGATTTGGCATAATAACATTAGAGCCGACTTTGATAGCTTTTTCTCTGCCCTGCGGGTCAATAGTCTGCATTGCTGTAGTAGCAGCGATATTAATATCTTTCATAATAATCCGAAGTAGAGCGACCATCTTAAGAGTCAGGTTAAATCTATCAATTTTAGGGAGCAGCTTATCTTTGTGAACATAAAGAGGAGTGTCTTTATGTTCAATATAAGGACCCATTCCGCACATATCTATATCTAAATCCCTGAAAAAAATAAGGTCGTCAGCGAGGTTTTCAATAGTCTGGAAAGGTAAGCCTATCATAACGCCCGTTCCGACCTGGTATCCAATTTTTTTTAGAGCTTTAAGACAATTTATCCTTAAATCGTAACTATGAACGTCATTGTCAGGATGGAGTTTTTTATAAAGCTCCCTGTCAGAGCTTTCAATTCTAAGTAAATAGCGTGTAGCTCCAAGTTCAAACCATTGTTTGAAAATTTCTTCGCTTTGTTCTCCCATAGAAAGTGTAATACCCAGGCTACCGCCAGTTCTTTGTTTAATCTTAGCTAATAAAGCGGAGATTGTATCAGTAAATTCCTTATCATTTCGTTCTCCTGATTGTATAACAATAGAAGCATAATCGTTTTTTAAGGCGAAATCAATTGCTTCAAGCACTTCGTCGTCAGTTAATTTGTATCTTTCGGTATTTTTATTAGAAGCCCTGATGCCGCAATAGTAACAATTTTTTCGGCATATATTTGAATATTCAATCAAACCTCTCAAATATACCTTATTACCAACATACTTTTCTTTAATATCTGCTGCTTTCTTTAAAATGATTTTGCTGTCATCTTTATTAGCAAGCAGCAGGGTAATTAAATCCTCACGTTTGAGATATTCGTTATCAAGTAATTCTATAATATTGTTTGTCATTATTTAAAAAATCAAAAACTTTACAAAAGTATAATAATCTAAGATAATATGCTTGTTAAAAAAAATTAAAGATAAATATTTGTAATAAATGGATAATTATATATAAATTTGTAACCGCTTTAATTTTAAACTATACTATGAAAAAATTTGCTATTATCAGTGTTATAGTTATTTTTTGCAAGTTATCCTATTCACAATTTGAATATGAAGTGTTTAGGGAAGAATTTACTAATGTAACGCAATCAGTTATAAAAACAAATGGCTCAATAGGAGGTTGGTATCAGGACAGGGACAGTTACAGCAGTTCACTACAGGAAGATTTGTTCTTTATTGATGACAGATGCTCTATAGGTTATGGAAGGGGAGCAGCAATTTGTGCAGTTCAGAATAATACATTGAAAACAACAAATTGTAAGGCATTTTGGTATTATCCGAGTCCTGAAAGACAAATAAATACTTATATCTGGCATACAATAGATGCTCAGGGCTTTAATAATTTGCAGCTTGATTTTGACTGGCAATGTCTTGGGGACAATAGTTATGGGAAATGTTATAGTTGGGGAATGGCGGGCTATAGAGTAGGCAGCTCAGGTGACTGGATATGGTTTTCAACAGGGGGACCCTGTGGTAACGGGCGCTTAATGGGAAGTAAGACAACTCAACATCAGACATATTCAATACCTGTAAGTAATAGTATAATACAAGTATGTTTCAGGTGGAGGAATTCAGGTTTTCTTGGAGGGAGTAACTCAGGAACGCCCAGTTTTAGTATTGATAATATAGTTATAAAGGGCGAGTCATCCACACCAATATTCAATTGTAATGTAAATCCTGATTTGACAGCGGCGCCAGGAATACCGCCAAATGGAGCAGAGCATCATATTTATCTGACCTGGCAACTTATTCCTGAAGCAGAAGGTTATGAGCTTGAATGTTCGGAAGATAATTCAAACTGGAATAATGTATATAAAGGAGCCAATACTTATTTTGACCATAATACAGGCGATAATCCGAATAAATTATATTATTACAGAGTAAGGGCATATAAAGCAGATAAAATTTGCAATTATTCGCAGGTAAAAAGCACATATACTGCCTGCGATAAACCAGAAATAGAGATAATCAACCTTGCGAGCAGTTATATTGAAGTAAAGCCTGCTGTTGAAAGTCCTGTCGCTAATCCAGATATAACGCTTTATGCTTTGTTTTGTTCAACAACTAATCAGTATGTAAATGATGACGGAAGTTTTACGATGAATGCAGTATATAATAGCAGAGCTAACTGGGGAAATATCAAAATTATAGATTTACAGCCCGACTATCAATATTGTTTTTATTTTATTGCTAAAAATAATGAAGGGAATATACAGACAGGAAGCCTGATATGCTTACAGACGAGTGTTTGTACAGCTCCATATTTAGTATCCAAGTGCAATAATTTGTTTAAGTGCGAAAAAGAGGAGGCAGAGTTTTTTCTTGTTATAGAAGGCGATCTACCATTGAACTATCAATGGAAATTTAATGATAATATTTTAAATTCAACAGTAAGTAATATTGTTTTAACAGACCTAAAAAAATCAGATGACGGTTTATATGTTTGCGAAGTAAAGAATAATTGCGGGACAGTTTCAGCGAGTTTTCTACTAACAGTGAATGAAGCACCGCAGGTATTAAACAATTTTAACTATATTGAGCAATGCGGGGGAGTAAATATAAAACTTGAAGTAATGGCGAGTGGTGGCGGACCATTTGAATACCAATGGAAAAAGGATGATAATATACTTGATATGGCAACTGGGAGTAAGTTGATATTAAATAAACCAGGCAGCATTCATTCGGGTCTATATTCATGCATAATAAGCAATAATTGCGGTTCAGCCTCAGGTAATATTGCCAAATTGGTTCTTTATGATGCTCCAGATATAAATCTTGGCAATGATACAACAATCTCAACAGAAGCAAAGCTAAATCTGGATGCAGGAAGCGGTTATATGTCTTACTTGTGGAATACAGGAAGCGAGGATCAGATATTGACAGTTGACGGTTCATTAACAGGTTCGGGCGTTTATGAATATTGGGTAAAGGTAACTGGACTAAATGGATGTACATATACAGACAGTATAAGGATTACAATTAATAAAGAAGTTGGATATTATAAACTGAGTGGTAAAATAACTTATGAAAACATAAAGAATACGGCAATGATAAATACAAAAGTTTACCTTGAGGATGAAAATAAAGATATAATAGATTCTACCGATACTGATATTAATGGTAATTATGAGTTTTTAAAGGTAAAAGAATCAAATTATAATATAAAATGTAAAACTAAAATGAAATGGGGGGGTAGTAATCCAATAGACGCATTGTTGGTAAATAAATACTTTATCAGTTTATATACTTTTAAGAGCCAGTTAAAGCAACAGGCGGCGAATGTTAGAAACAGCGACGGAATAAATCCGTTAGACGCACTATTTATAAACAGGCGTTTTTTGGGAATAATAAAGAGTTTTCCATCCGGGGACTGGCTTTTTGAAAATAAAGAGATAAAGATAGATGGAATGGATTTGAAGGTAGATATAAAGGCTATATGCTTTGGAGATGTAGATGGTTCATATTAGTATAAAAGAAAAGCAAAAGCTGTTAAGTTTGAAATTTAATAAAGGGGACTTCTAAAAACTAATAAAAATTTAACCTCACCCTTACCCTCTCCTAAAATTAAGAGAGGGAAAACGGAGTTTTTAGAGATGCCCTAAAGATTGGTTTTAAAGAGAAGTCGGGTTTTGTAAATTAAAAATATATAAGTTTGCAGGCTAAATATGAATATAGAAAATAAACTAATAGAGACCGCCATAAATGCAGCCCTTGTAGCGGGAGATGTAATAATGGAAGTATATAGCACCGGTAAATTCGGGATAGGAATAAAGTTAGATTTATCACCTTTGACCATAGCAGATAAAAGAGCGCATATAACGATAAAAGAGATATTAAGTGGGACAGGATTGCCAATATTGAGCGAAGAAGAAAAGGCGACAGCTTACAAGTATCGAAAAGACTGGGATTATTACTGGTTGGTTGACCCTTTAGACGGGACGAAGGAATTTATAAAAAAGAATGGTGAATTTACAGTAAATATAGCTCTTATACATAAGGGACGTCCGTTGTTGGGAGTAGTTTATGTACCAGTAACGAACATGCTTTATTTCGGAAGTGAACAAACAGGAACAAGACGAATAGATTCAAAAGTATTAGATAAAAAACAAAGCGGGTTAGAAGAATTGCTGACTAAGTCGGTTAAATTGACAGGAGATAGAATTAACCGAGGATTTACCATAATAGCGAGTCGTTCACATTTAAATATTAAAACAATGAGGATAATAAATAGATTAAAGAAGAAATATGGTGAAGTAGAATATTTATGTAAAGGGAGTTCGCTAAAATTTTGTATGTTAGCTGAGGGTTTAGCCGATATTTATCCACGATTTCATCCGACAATGGAGTGGGATACTGCCGCCGGTCAGAGTTTGGTTGAATTTTCCGGGGGATTAGTATTTCAGGCTGATAATGGGTTGCCAATAGAATATAATAAAGAAAAGCTTGTAAATCCATATTTCATAGCCTGCAGGGATATAAAAGATATAGGATAAATGATTGGAACTGAGTATATGGAAAAAAAAAGAGATACATCGGAAAATGTATCTCAATCTATGTGGGCTCACCTGGACTTGAACCAGGGACCTACTGATTATGAGTCAGTTGCTCTAACCGTCTGAGCTATAAGCCCGGATATTATGGTTAATCAAATTAATTAAAAATTTGAAGGTGCAAAATTAATAATATTTTGAAATATGATAGAAAAAATAAATAAAAATTTAAGAGGAATAAAAAATATAGTATTTGATTTGGGCGGTGTATTGCTTGATATAGACTTTGAAGCGACTGTAGAAGCATTTAGAAAATTAGGATTGAACAAGGATGAAATTTTTTATTCTCAGTATGATCAGTCTGATTTATTCGATAAGTTGGAAATAGGTATGATAGGAGCCGAGGACTTTGTTTTGAGAGTAAAAAAAATATTAGGAAGAGATATAACAGAAGAAGAAATTCTTGGAGCGTGGAATGTGATGATAAAAGACTTCAGGGAGGAAATGATAAAATATTTAAAAAGTCTGCGGGAGAATTATAATCTCTATTTATTGAGTAATACGAACGAAATACATAGTAAAATATTTGAAGCAAAGTATGTGAAGACTTATGGGGAGGAATTCAGGAGTTTATTTAAGAAGACCTATTTATCGTACGAGATAAAATTGAGGAAGCCAGAGAAAGAAATATTCGGATATATGCTTAGTGACGGTGGGATGAAAGCCGAAGAGACGCTATTTATAGATGATATTCAACGGCATCTTGAAACAGCAGGCAGTTTAGGAATAAAAACGCTTCAATTTATTAACTGATAGTTTGATTAAAAGATAAATCAAAACAGTTAGAATGCATCTCAAAATTGTTAGAAAATAGTTTAAATGTATATCAAAATAAATAGAAGAGATGTTTTGATGAGAAAAAAGTAATAAAAGAGGATTTTTAACTGAAAAATAATGTAATAATGAGGTTATCTAATAATAAAATGATTTGTGCTAAAGCCTTGATAATGTAAGGAAACTATTTATTCCCCTATCTAAAGATAGGGGCTATTGATAGGGACTATTGATAATCAGGGGATATGGTTGCGGGGTGAAAAAAAAGAATACTTTTGCAGAAAAAAAACAATTTATGACAAGTTGATTATGAGTTATGAGTTATAAGTTATAAGTTATAAGTTATGAGTTATGAGTTGTGTTATTGTATTTGAGAATTTATTTTTTGGGGGAGTTGTAAGGGAAAAAGTTAAAATTTGACGGAGCGTGTATGTTCTGTTTAATGAGAAAATAGATAAAAAGTTATGAGAAAAAAAATAATAGTAATAGGAGGAGGCTTTGGAGGGATACAATTAATTCAACATTTAAAAGAGGATTTATATGATATTTTATTAGTAGATAAGTTAAATCATCATCAGTTTCAGCCCTTGTTTTATCAGGTAGCGACATCGCAGATAGAACCAGCAAGCATATCTTTTCCATTAAGAAAAATATTTTCAGGGCGAGAGAATGTAAGAATAAGGTTAGCGGAGGTTTTTTCAGTAAATACAGAATCTAATTATATAACAACAAATATAGGAGATTTTGAATTTGATTATTTAGTAATAGCAACAGGCTGCAAGACCAATTTTCATGGTAATATCAATATAATGAGTAAGGCATTCAGCTTAAAAAGCACTTACCAGGCAATAACGATAAGAAATTCAATATTGGAGAATTTTGAAAAAGTTCTATATGCAAGTGAAGAAGAGAAAACGGGTTTGTTTAATATAGTCATAGTAGGGGGAGGCCCGACCGGGGTAGAACTGTCAGGGGCTTTTGCAGAAATAAAAAAATATATACTACCCAAAGATTATCCACGTATAGATTTCAGCCGATTGCAGATTTATTTGCTTGAAGGGAGCAAACATACGTTAAACTCGATGAGCGAAACAGCAAAAAAAGCATCTGAAAAATATCTGAAAAAGATGGGAGTAATAGTAAAAACCGGAGTATATGTAAATAATTATGATGGTAAGGTTTTAACATTGAGTAACGGAGATGAAATAAAAAGCAAAAGCGTAATCTGGGCAGCCGGAGTAATAGGGAATAAAATAGGAGGGCTGCCGTCAGAGATAATAAGCAAAAGCAATCGCATTTTTGTTGACAGGACAAACAAGGTAAAAGGATATGAGAATATATTTGCAATAGGTGATGTATGTTATATGGAAACGCCCAAATATCCGAAAGGACATCCGCAAGTAGCAAATGTGGCTATAAATCAGGGAAAAAACCTTGCTAAAAATTTAGTAAAGCTGATGCAAGGGAAAGAGATGAAAGAATATGAATATAATGATATGGGGTCGATGGCGACAATAGGAAGAAATAAGGCAGTTGTTGACCTGCCCTTTATAAGGTTTAAAGGATATTTTGCTTGGTATGTGTGGATGTTTTTGCACTTGATGTTGATATTGAGCGTGAGAAAAAAGCTAATAATATTTATAAACTGGGCATTTAATTATTTCACAAAAAACAGTTCGTTAAGATTAATATTGAAAGACGATAGGCAAATAGGCAGGAATTAAATAAAGAGATAAGTTCTAATCTGATTAATAACATAAATTAGCCGGAAGAACATTTTTGTTAATTTTTAAGGGTTATGAGCTGTGTTATTCTTTTAAAAATTTCGCTTTTTAAGCAAGGGTTTGAGAAAGAAGCGGTAAGTGATGGTTGAAGTTGTGAGTTATGAGTTGATTTTTATTTGTGTTGATAAGGGCTAAAGCCCGGGGTTGTTGTGTGCTTTACTCCGTTGGCTAAAGCCAACGGTAAGCGATGATTGGGGTTTGGAGTTGATTTTTATTTGTGTTGATAGGGGCTAAAGCCCGGGGTTGTTGTGTGCTTTTGTCCGTTGGCTAAAGCCAACGGCAAGCGATGGTTGGAGTTATAAGTTGATTTTTATTTGTGTTGATAAGGGCTAAAGCCCAGGGTTGTTGTGTGCTTTTGTCCGTTGGCTAAAGCCAACGGTAAGCGATGGTTGGAGTTATGAGTTATGAGTTATAAGTTGATTTTGTGTGTGTTGATAAGGGCTAAAGCCAACGGTAAGCGATGGTTGGGGTTATGAGTTATGAGTTATAAGTTATGAATTATAAGTTGATTTTTATTTGTGTTGATAAGGGCTAAAGCCCGGGGTTGTTGTGTGCTTTTGTCCGTTGGCTAAAGCCAACGGTAAGCGATGGTTGGGGTTATGAGTTATAAGTTGATTTTTATTTGTTTTTTGTTATTTATAGTTGTAAGAAATAATCAGGATTTAATAAAAGCAGTTGGAATGATAAAATAAATCTTAATTTTGCAAAGCGAAAAAAGAATAAAAAAAGCAGTATTAAAAAAGCACTAAATGACCTTTAGCCATAAATTGAACTTACTAAACCGTTACTACAGAGTAACGAAGTTTTACCCATTTCTGAAAAGTACAGTAATAAAAGCAGGGCTAATAATATTAATATTTATCAGCATATTTTTGATAATAG
>JAGODS010000085.1 GCA_017998135.1 Bacteroidales bacterium | reverse complement strand
TTGGTACGAAAATAAGGTTATAAAAGAAAAAACCTTTGTTGAAAAGGGTCCCTCCTATTCTTATTATCCTGATGGTAAAATAAAATTGCTTGGACAAATGAAAGATTATAAGAAGACAGGGCTTTGCATAGAATTTTATAATAATGGAAAAAAGAAAACAGAAATCAATTATATTGAAGACCTTGCAGAAGGTAAAAGTTTTACATACTTTGAAAAAGGACAGAAAGAATCAGAAGGCTTCTATATTAAAGGTAAATTAAACGGTAAAACCTGCTGGTGGAAAGAAAACGGAGAAAAAGATATGGAAGGACGCCTGAAAGACGACTTACAGGATAGTATCTGGGTTTTCTATAATTCAAATGGTAAACCAGGCAGTACAGGAAATTTTGTCAAAGGCAAACAGGACAGCCTCTGGCTCTATTTTTATGATACAGGCGAACTCCTGAAAAAAGGATTATTTAAAGAAGGTAAAAAACAGGGATTATGGACAACCTTTTATGAAAACGGTAAAAAAGAACACGAGGGGACTTTCCTAAATAATCTGGAAGAAGGCGAATGGCTTAGTTGGTACGAAAACGGACAAAGTAAAGACAGAGGTTTTTTTAAACAAGGTAAAATGGAGGGCGACTGGAAAGGATTTTATATTGACGGAAAATTAAAATATACTGCCAAATATAAAGAAGGACTTAAAAACGGTCAATATTGCTTCTGGAATGAAAATTCTAATAAAAAACTGGAAGAGAATTATTCAATGGGACTGAGAGACGGGCTTTATAAAGAATGGTTTGAGAACGGCTCGCTAATGCAAACAGGTTATTATAATCAGGACAGGAAAACAGGTATATGGAACTTCTTTGACGATAAAGGAATTAGATACCAGACGCAGGGTTTTAAAGACGGTAATCCTGACGGAGAATGGGTTTCTTATTACTCAAACGGATTGCCTAACTCAAAAGGCTCATATATTAAAGGCGTTAAAGAAGGCAAATGGACCTACTGGGACGAAAAGGGAAATAAATTATTAAGTGTTACTTATAAAAAAGGCTTAAAGGTAAAAGAGCTAAAAGAAAAAACTAAATAATAAGACACTAATAAGAAATCTTATACTTTTTCAAATCATTACCTTTTAACAATTCTATAGCTTTTTTCATAGTAACATCTTTAGTATTAAATACCTCGAAGAAAGCATCTATATTCCAGATATTTCTTGCAATGAGGGCTTTGAGATTAAGAATTATATATTCTTTTGAATTTTGTAAACCTTTCTCATCAAGTTTAACACCTTGTGCTTCGGAATAATCTGTGAATATTTTAAGAAAAGCATCATCAATACTAAAATCTTTATTAAAATTTTTAATAGTTTTATACTTATCTTTTAACATAGCCCTGTTATCATTAACAAACTGCAATGTAAACTGGTAAATTGTTCCTTTTCTTAAAATATTAGAATAATAATCAGAATAAAAAGAAGTATCAAGCGGAATGAAAATATCGGGCATTATACCTCCGCCACCGTAAACTACTCTTTTATTTTTTGTATAATATTTAAGAGAATCAGGAAATTTAATACTATCAGGATTGACATATTCTTTATGTTTATAGCGGTTTTGCAAGTCTTTATAATAATTATCCGCACCCTCTTTATACGATTTCTGGATACATCTGCCTGTAGGCGTATAATAACGTGCGGTTGTAAGTCTTATAGCCGAACCGTCAGGTAAACCGAAAGGCTTTTGAACAAGGCCTTTACCGAAAGAACGTCTCCCTATAATAATACCCCTGTCCCAATCCTGTATAGCGCCAGAAACAATCTCGCTTGCAGAAGCCGAGTTTTCATTTATCAATATAGCCAGCCTTCCCTGTTCAAAACTACCTTTTTCAGTTGATTTATAATCAAAACGAAAAGAACGCAAACCTTCAGTATAAACAATTAATTTCCCAGCATTAAGAAATTCGTCAGACAAATCAACAGCTACATCTAAAAATCCGCCTGTGTTATCCCTCAAATCAAGAATTAAATATTTCATCCCTTCCTGCTTTAATTTTCCCATAGCTTCATAAAACTCAGATATACTGGTTTTGGAGAACCTGTTTAGTTTGATATATCCAACCTCAGGAGCAGCCATATAAGTAGCGTCTATACTCGTTAAAGGTATCTTATCCCTGGTGATAATATAATCTATCAATTCTTTTTTTCCTTTTCTATATATAGCTACCGTAACCTTTGTGCCTTTTTCGCCTCTTAAGCGTTTCATCACAAAATTATTATTGATTTTCTTACCAAAAGCCTCTTCATTATTTATCTTAATAATCTTATCACCTGCAAGAATACCAAGCTTTTCCGAAGGACCTCCCGGTATAGTCGCTACAACGAGTATAGTATCATTAAGAATATTGAATTGTATGCCAACACCTTCAAAATTACCCAATAAAGGCTCATTTGCTTCCTGCAACTCCTGTTTGGTCATATAGACAGAATGCGGATCCAATTCTTTCAACATCTTCCTAATCGCTTCCTCTATCAACCTGCCCTGATTAAAGGTATCAACATACTGGGAACTAATTAAACTTAATACAGTCTGTATTTTTCTTTCCCCTGATAAATCATCATAATATATATGTTGCTGGGAATAAAGAGTATTTAAACCTAATATTGCCGCTGCTAAAACTAAAAATAACTTCTTCATTAATTTATTTTAAATTTGAAAACGCAAAAATATATTTTTATTTTATATTATGACATTAAAAATTAATGAATTTTTAATGTATAACATTGATAAAAGAGAATATTGATTTAATTAACCTGATTAATTCATACGATAGTTCACGACTACAAAAAAACCATAGTTAGACTTAGCGTCCATTACTCCGTCAAACGAACAAAAAGAGCTCATAAACACTTTTAAACTAAATGTAACAATCTCTTGAACACCTTTTATTAATTATATATAGTAAAAAATTTAGACAAAATTAGGCTCTAATATAAAAAGTTTATCTAATTTTGTATTTATGTTAGAAAGATTTATTGCATATATAAAAAAAGAGAATTTATTTAATAAAGAAGATCGTATATTGCTTGCTGTGAGCGGAGGAGCGGACTCCGTATTAATGTTTCATCTCTTCAGAACGGCAGGATTTGATTTTGAAATCGCTCATTGTAATTTCAGGTTAAGAGGAGCTGAGTCCGATGAGGATGAAAATTTTGTAAGAGACCTTGCAGGGAAATATGCTATCCCTTTGCATAGTATAAGTTTTAACACGAAGTCTTATTCAAAAGAGAATAAAATCTCTATTGAGATGGCAGCGAGAGAACTAAGATATAACTGGTTTAATGAGCTACTCATCAGCAAAAGCTTCAAATATGTAGCTACAGCCCATAATCTTAATGACCTTGCCGAAACTTTTTTTATCAATATTCTCAGAGGCACCGGTATTTCAGGATTGAGAAGTATTTTACCTAAACAGAATAATATTATAAGACCTGTTTTATTTGCTTCCAAATCTGAAATAACGGCTTTTCTTGATAAAAACCACTATTCATACAGGGAAGACAGCAGTAATAAGTCTATCATTTTCTTACGTAATAAAATAAGACATAATATAATTCCTGTTTTTAACGAGATAAATCCAAATTTTATTGAAAGCCTGGCCGAAACAATAGATAAAATAAGAGATACTGAGACAGTATTCAGATATTTTGTGGATAGAAAAAAGGAAAAAATTGTTAGCAACCGGGATAAGCAAACTTTTATTTCAATAAAAAAGTTAAAGAAACTTAACCCTGGAAGATTATATTTATATGAATTTCTCTCAGCTTTTAATTTTAATACTTCTACGGTAAACCAGATATATAATTCGCTTAATAATTTATCAGGCAAGCAGTTTTACTCTCCTACCCATATCCTCATAAAAGACAGAGAACAATTAGTTATATCAGAAATTAACAGAAATAAAGAAGAGCAAAATAATTTTACAATCACTAAGGGAATTGAAAAAATAATTTTTCCAATAAAACTTAAATTTAACCTTATAAATAAAACAGACGAATTTAATATAATTAAGGATAAAAAAGTGGCGCAACTTGATGCTGATAAACTGAATTTTCCTTTAACATTGCGTAAGTGGCAACAAGGAGATTATTTTTATCCTTACGGAATGGATAAAATGAAAAAACTAAGCCGTTTCTTCATAGATAATAAATTATCCTTAATTGACAAACAAAATATATGGGTGCTTTGCACAGGATTACAAGTTATTTGGGTGGTTGGTTACAGGATTGACAATCGTTTTAGGATAACTGATAAAACCAGGAATGTTTTGATAGTAATGAATGATGAATGATGAAAAACATATTCCCCAAAACCCCGAAGGGGTGAAAGGATGGTTGTTATGAATGTTGAATAATATATTCCAAAAACCCCGAAGGGGTGAAAGGATGGTAGAAATATAAATCAGAATAACGGAATAACAAATCTGCCACCGGCAATTCTATAATATAGGGTAACAAAGGCGAACATATAGGAATCTTTATCTCTGGGGTCTCCTCTCTGCTGACCTGGAGCAGTAGTTTTCCAATTTAAAGTACCATAATATTTTTTATGCGGATTTGCAAAATAAATAGCTTTATCGCCGCGTTTAACTTTCAGATATTTATCGTCAAAATAAGTACAACTAACATCATCCAGATAATCGGTAAAAGTTTTATAAAGGCTATATTCAATACCTATGGACCAGTCTTTGGCAAAGGCATATTTGAAGCCAATACCAATAGGCACAACAGGCTGAATAACTGAATATTTTTTACGTGTAGGGACTAATCCTTCACCTTCAGTACTGAACTGGCGTAAAGAATACCATTTTTTATCACCTTTTTTAGGGTCAAGATATTGGGCTTTGGGATTAAAATAAAGAGCACCGACACCAATAAAAACATAAGTAGAAATCCTAATATTTTTCCATCCTTTAACACCCTGAATGTCATATTTATGACCTTCTCTTTCTCTAAGAATAAAAAATTCTAACTGGCTATGTAATTGATGAATAGGAGAACGAAAATGCAAGTTCCTGTGATTACGATATTTTTCCCAGGTAAATTTATCATTACCACTTAGAATACCATAAGTATAAGTACCTTTAAGATAAGCACGCTGGGCTATCCTGTATCTGTAACCCAAATTCATAGCAGGTCTGATTGAAGGAAAATCAAAATCAAGGATACCATTAGTTCCTATATCATTAGCACCACCAAGCTCACCAAGAAAATTAGTAGCACCTAAACTAATAAAAGCCTCCCGCCTATATCGTTTCCAACCCTGGGCAGAAGCAGCTATATCAATAAGTAGAAGTATAGCTATAAATAGCAATATTTGTAAGTCTTTTCTTAATTTCATCATCAAATATTATTAATATTTGGAATGTGCAAAGATAATAGTTTTTTTTAACAAAATAATTATTTTTTATTTTTTAACATTTCTACCTGAATGTTAATTTGATAATTATTAAATGCTAAGAGTTGACTGATTAATTTCTGAAGTCTTTGCCCCACATAAGTTTATTCCTTATAGTAGAGAAAAAATCATCGTCCTGAAGTTTTATTAATTTGATAGAAAAATCTTGTTTTTTAATAATAATTTCAACATTAGCATCAATAACTTCGGAGCGAGAATCCATACTAACAAGTATTTTATTATTCTCGGAAGTTGCAATTAGCTTGACAACACCGTCGTCAGGAACAATAATAGGGCGAACAGTAAGATTATGAGAAGCTATAGGAGTAATAACAAAAGTTCTGGACTGCGGAACAATAATAGGACCACCGCAACTGAGCGAATAGCCAGTTGATCCGGTAGGTGTAGAAACTATAAGCCCATCAGCCCTGTAAGCATTAATAAATTCATTATTAAAATAAGCCTGTACCAGTATCATTGCAGGTGTATCTTTCTTATGAACACTTAGTTCATTTAGCGCGAAATTAAACTCCCCGAATAAGTTATCTGATGTATCTAATTTGATTAAACTTCGTTCTTCAAGGGTATAATTACCATTGATGATTTTACATATAGCTTTATCTGTTTCTTCTTTAGTAATTGTTGATAAAAATCCCAGCCTGCCTGTATTAATTCCTGCTATAGGTATATTACTGTCTTTAACTAAAGTAATAGTATGCAATAAGGTTCCATCACCGCCAAGACTTAATAAAAAATCTACATTATTAATTAAATCCTGATTAGATGAGAAAGTTTTTAAATCCTCAGTAAAAGAAAAACTACTTTTTAATGATTCATAAAACTCCTTATAAATGAGTATAGATATCTTACTTTGTTTTAAAACATCTTTGATAACAGAAAAATATCTAAATATATTTTCGTCAACCTTAGAGCCAAACAAAGCAATTGTTTTCATAAGATTTAAAATTAAATTTTTAAAAAATTAGAAGATTAGCAAATAAAGTTTAATAATTATTAAGGTAAAACCTTAATTTATTTTACAAACTTTTTAAACAAATCAGCCAACATATCTTTATGAACCATAAAATCCATAATTTTAAGTTTAATATAATCCTCGCTATAAAAATAAAATCCGAATTCTTTAGCGTTTTTATCGTTGTTTCTTGAACCAGAGCCAGAATCTTTAACTAAATACCAGTCTTTACCGTCTTTCTCATAATAACCTACAATATGCAAACCGTGGTCATCAGTAGTTGTTTTATTGCTAAATCTCATCTGCCTTGCAGCGTCATTAATATATTGCGAAGGAATATCAAAATCGGGAATAACACCAAGCTGAGTTTCCCTGTCCATACCGGGTTCCGACACATCACCACCAATAGCCATAGTATAACCTTTTCTTATAGAGCTTTTTATAACACTCATAAACTCTGTTAGGGGTAAATTAAAATAATCTGCTGAATGCCACCAGTTATCAGAAACTTCGTATTCTACTTTTTTCCAAAAAGGCTGCTGCATTATTGAAAGTATATCAACATAATCATCAGGATTTAATTTTAATACATCTGTTAAATATTGTCTGGGAGTTATATTTTTACCATTTATATTTATTTCAGCAGGTGGCTGCCCCATATAATTATTCATTATAGCTGTAATAGTACCTATGACAGTAGTCTCAGACCAGTTATTATCGCGTTTTACTGAAGCCAGGTAAGAAGTCATTTCATTATACATTTATCATGACTATAATAAATTTCCTCCATCTTCTTACCGGAATAAGCAGCAAGTGGAACTATTCCGTATTTTTTCATTATTCTTGTAACAGCATTACATTCCGAGCCTTGAGGAAACTCAGAATTACCCCTCTCCAATACAAACCTTTTAGCTTTCTCAATAAATTCATAATAAACAATAAACATCTCTGAGAGTTTAACTTCCTGTTTAGTCTGCCTATAAACTTCAGACTCAAAAAAGGAAATTGCAGAAAAAGCCCAACAAGTGCTGGTATTACCCTGTGAAACAGGTTTATTATGCCAATAGCTCTTGTATAAATCAAATTTATTGGGTAGAGTTTTACCACTAAAATCAACCTGAAAACGTTTTTCCTGTTTTTTTTCTATTTTCTTATTTTCTACAGCATTAATATCTTTTAAAATTGTTTCATAATAAAATCCCGTTCCGCCTTTAATTTCCTTAAGGACGGCTTTGTCAAAATAATCTTTTTGTGCAAAAAGATTATTAGCTGCTAAAATAATTGCAGCCATTAAAGCTAAATGTTTCATACAAAAATTTGTTAATTTATAAAATTCAAATATTTTAATGTTTCACATTTTGTAAATGTGAAACATTAAATAAAAAATATATTCTGTTTAAGAGTTATTTTTTCACAATAATGGCATTGAAGTTTAAGTTCCTTTTTATCAATAACAGTGAATTTGGTAATAACCTGTTCATGATTGGTGATACAATTAGGATTAATACATTTAACAAGTTTTATCACTGTATTGGGAATAGATACTTTCTTTTTTTCAACTACATCAAAATCTTTAATAATAATAATAGTTGCAGTAGGAGCTACCAACGCTATTTTATTGAGTTCATCTTTGGCAAAAAATTTATCTCTGACTTTAATAATGCCTTTTTTTCCAAACTTCTTACTGTCAAGGTTAGTGCCAAATAGAACCTGATTTTGAAAATCCTTAAGATTTAGAATTTTAATAACCTGGAAAACGCTTTCTGACGGAATATGGTCAATAACAGTACCGTTTTCAATAGCCGAAACTATAAGTTCTTTTCTTGTTTTATCTTTCATTTTATACCTAAAATTGAAGTTAATATTGCCTGCCTAACATAAACGCCATTTAAAGCCTGTTGAAAATAGTATGCTTTAGGATTATCGTCAACATCAACATTTATTTCATTGACTCTTGGCAGCGGATGCATTATTCTAAGGTTCTTTTTTGCATCAGCAAGCATACTATTATTGAGAATATAAGCATTTTTCACTCTCTCGTATTCCAAGGGGTCTGCAAATCGTTCCCTCTGTATCCTTGTCATATACAATATATTAACCTTAGGTATAACCTCGTCAAGATTAGTATATTCAAAAAAATTAAGTTTAGAATTTTTTATAAATAATTTAATTGAGTCTGGTAATCTTAATTCAACCGGTGATATAAAATGAAAAGTACATTTGAAATTTGAAAGAGCAATTACTAATGAATGAACTGTTCTGCCATATTTAAGGTCACCAACAAAAGCAATGTCGAGATTATCTAATGTTTTTTGAGTTTTGCGTATAGAATATAAATCCAATAAACATTGAGTAGGATGCTGATTTGCACCGTCTCCGGCATTAATAATAGGAACCGAACCTACCTCACTTGCAAACCTCGCACTACCTTCTTTAGGATGCCTCATAACAATCAAATCGGAATAATTGCAAACTGTAAGGATGGTATCTTTAAGCGACTCGCCTTTCTGAACACTGGTGCTGGAAGCATCAGAAAAACCTATTATTTTACCGCCTAACCTGTTTACAGCGCTTTCAAAACTAAGCCTGGTTCTGGTTGAAGGCTCAAAAAACAAAGTAGCTATAACATAACCTTCAAGTATTTTCTGTATAGGTTTCTTCTCAAATTCTTCAGCTAAATCAAGTATCCTTAATTGCTCCTTTTTGCTATAATCATTAATTGATATTAAACTTTTATTTTTCATCTAAAGTTGTATTTATTCTCAAAGAAAACAAAAAAATAAATAAAAAAAAACCTAACAGAATAAACCTGTTAGGTTTTTTAATTTATTTAACAGCATTTTTCTTTAACTGTTATTTTATGTTTTTTAGAAAATTCCTTAATAAGACATCCTAATTCCGGAAAACCTATTTCCTGTAATTCATAACCAACCTTTACATAAGGCTTATTAATCTTAACTATTCTTGAAAGATCAATAGGAGTAGCAATTACAACAACATCACAAGGA
>JAGODS010000084.1 GCA_017998135.1 Bacteroidales bacterium | reverse complement strand
ATAAACATTTTTCAAGTATAGTAATATTACGATTTGTTTTAGCATTTGTTTATATTTTTATAACAATGAGTGCAGGAGTGTTATTAGGATATAATATAGAACAATTAGGACTGCTTGCTTTACTTGGCTTAAATCAGTTTTTAATTACTTTTATATTATATTTACGATCAAATATATCAGGATTACACCTTTTTAAGACAGATAGTTTGATTTCGGTGCTTGACAGGGTTTTTATGATAGCTATTTGTGGAGTACTTTTATGGACTAATATTGCAGGGGGTAAATTTAAAATAGAATGGTTTGTATATGCACAAACAGTTTCTTATATAATAACAACTTTTATAGCTTTATTAATAGTTTTTAGAAAGGCGCAATTTAAAGGATTTGTATGGAATTATCCTTTTTTCGTAATGATAATAAAAAAGAGCCTGCCTTATGCAATTTTAATATTATTAATGACATTTTATAACCGATTAGATAGTGTGATGTTAGAGCGAATGCTTGGAGGCGGTGAAGGAGCAGAGCAGGCAGGTATTTATGCTTCGGCTTACAGATTACTTGATGCAACGAATATGATAGCTTATTTGTTTTCAGTTATACTTTTACCTATGTTTTCCAGAATGATAAAATATAAAGATTCTGTCGAAAAGCTTGTAAAACTGTCTTTTACGCTTCTATTTATTATGTCCATTACAATTAGTTCTATATCTTTTTTTTATGCAAAAGATATTATGGGATTGCTTTATAAACAACACATAGAAAGTTCAGCATCTGTATTCAGGTATTTAATGACAGGTTTTATAGCCATATCAACAACATATATTTTTGGTACTTTACTGACAGCTAATGGAAGTCTAAAACAATTAAATATAATAGCAGCTTTTGGAATGCTTATTAATTTAGGATTTAATTTATTATTAATACCAATTTATAAAGCAACAGGGGCAACTTATTCCAGCCTAATAACTCAATTTATTACAGCTATAATGCAAGTAATTGTGGTTCAATATTTGTTCAGGTTTAAAATAAATTATAAATATTTGCTCAGATTGTTTGTTTTTATAATGGGTCTAATTGCTTTTAGTTATCTATCAAAAGGTTTTCCTTTAGCCTGGTACTATAATATATTTTTATTAGTTGTATTTTCTTTATTATATTGTATCTTACTTAAATTAATCAGTTTAAAATCTGTATTGTTATTATTTAAAAAAGAGCAAATATAATAATGGGTATTGGGTATTGTGTAGCGAGTATTGAGAAGCAGGTATTGAGTATTGGGTAATGAGTATTGAGTAGATAAAAAGAAAAGTAACTAAAATCAGACGAAGCGAGGATGCTTCGCCTAACGGAGAATAAAATTAGTAAAAATTACCTGATAATATCAAAAAATTTATCTAATGTAGAATTACTAAGTCTTGAATCTAATTTAGTAGCGCTAATGTAATGTTTTTTAGAATTATCTTTATCGTTAAAAAAATCTTTAAGTAAAATAGCATAAAAGTAATGAGCATTAGCAAATTTAGGATTTAAAATAATAGCTTTCTCAAAATGTTTTTTAGCATTATCTTTGTCAGAGAAGCTTTGCATAAGAAGAATAGCATAATTATAATTAGTAACAGGGTCTTTTTGATTAATAGCGAGGGCTTTCTCAAAATGAATTTTAGCGGCTTCCTTATCTTTATAAATTTTGCTTAAAAGCAAAGCATAATTATTATGAGCAAAAGCATATTTGGGCTCTAACTCAATAGCTTTTTCAAAAGCAAGTTTAGCTCCGTCAAAGTCTTTATCATTATATTTAATTAAGCCTTCTTTATAATAATCTATTGCTTTTTTTTGTTGAGAAAAAAGTGAGGGAGTATATAAAAATAGAAAAAAGCTAATTATAATTAAATACCTTATATTTGTAATGTTTTGCATATATTTTTTGTAACTAAGAATTGTAACTATGAAAGGACAAAGATAAGAATTTTTCAGAATATAGATTTATTAGGTGAGATATATTAATAAGTTCATTAACAGGTAAATTTTTATTAAACCAGTAAGATATCATAAATTCGCGTTTATATTTTTGTAAAACGAAATTAGCATAAGTTTCATATTCGGAAAAACAGGAAAGTTGATTATTGTCAGCAGTTGCGATAATAGCTTTGTCCCAGGAACAATTATTATGTTTTTCTATTAATAGTCTTAATTCTTTTAATTTTTTAGCTTCAAAGAGCATATAATGAGAAACGAAAGAAATAGGAAACTTATGATGTAATCCTGTTAATTTTTCAAAAGTAGCATAATAAGGATTGTGAAATTCATCAGAAAAGTCAAGAATAATTTTATTATTATGTTCGAATTTTTTGTTATGAATAAAAATTGTATCAGCATCTAAGATAAGAAAATGGGATTTATTACTTATATTATCAGAATAAAGTTTTAATAATTGCTGGAAAAGCCATCCAGATCTGTCAGAGCCGTTGAAATTATAATTAATTATACTTTTATTATAACCTAAAACAGATTTTTCGTTAATAAAAATACAGTTTAGTTTGCAGCTAAGTTCCTTAAGTTTAATAGTTTCCGGTGCCACGATAAATATTTTATCTATTGGATGTTTTATATTTTTTTTAGCAGCATCAATAACATAAGGTAAGGTTTCAATATCTTTATCAATAGCAGGAATAATTATATCAAGAGGCAATTTACTAATTATAATTTTGCGAAAATTAGGATTTAACTTTAAAGAAAGAGCAGACTCTTTATACCTGTAATAATAATAAGAGCGATCTTTTTTTGAGCCTGATAAGAAAAGTTTTAATAAATCTTTCATAATTTTTGGGTATTGGGTACTTAGAACCTGGTACTTGTAATCACATTTAGAAAATGTGAAATATTTTATCTTTTAATTTTCTTAATATGCTTTTTTTATTATAAAACTTCATTTTATCAATTTCTAATTTAAGCTCGTGTTTATGTTTACCGTGAAAGCCAAAGCAGGTATTCAAATCAAAAGTTTTTTCCTTCACAGGATTTTCAAGAGAAAAGTCAGCGGCAAGAGAAGGAGGAGCAAAAGTTATGCCAAGATTAAGAAAATAATCAATATAATGCATACAAATATAATTATCTTCAGGAAGGTCATTAATTAAAAAAGGAGCATTAGCAGAAAGATTTAATAATTTTTTACTTCTTAAAGAAAAGCCACCGTTGCCAACTCTACCGATCCCCTTTTGGTAATTTTGAATAATAGAATGTCGTTGTTCGGGTTTCTGTTTATTAATCCAATCATAATCATCAGGCCAGGGTGCACCGATATAATCGTATTTTAAAAAGTCATAATTCCATAAATGAGGATTAATAATAAAACCGTCAGTTTGAACCAATAAACAAAAATCAGAATAAATATATTTATAAAGCTCTCTTAAAATAAATTCATTGTATTGGGCTAAATTAAGTTTGTTTATTTTAATAAATTCTATATTTTTTAGCTTAGTCGAAGGTTTAGCAAAGGAAAAAAGTTTAATAGCGTGGAATTTAATATCCTTAGAACAATATAAAAGAGTTTTGAGACATAAATCAGGAGGATTTATCCCGTCAATAATAGTCAGAGTTATATTATTCAGATTAAGCATTGGGTATTTTGTATTTGGTACCTGGTACTTAGTACCTGGTACCTTCTACAAAGAATTAAGTTATTTCCAATAAGAGTAAATATTTTTAGTTAGTTCGTAATTCATTGATTTAACTTGTTTAGGTTTAACGTCTTTAGCCCAGTTGTAAATTTTAGTAATTAAAGCTTCAATATTAGTATCATCTTTAAAATTAAGTAATTTAATGGCTTTATTATGTTCGCAGAAAGCATCTTTAACTTCGATTCTGGTTTCAAAATAATCAATATCAATATTATGACCGTTTATATTAACTATTTTTTTTAGAATTTCAGCAGCGTCTTTTATTGAAAAATAAATATCAGAACCAATATTAAAAATTTCGGAATCAAAATTATACATAAGTTTTTCCATAGGTTCATTATAATAGATAACATCAGAAAAAGCACGGGTTTGAGAACCATCACCATAAATACTAATATTTTCATTATTGAGAGCCTGTCTAATCCATATTCCAAGAACATTACGATATTTATCCCAAATATTCTGGTATATACCGTGAACATTGTGAGGTCTGACAACAGAATATTTCAGACCGAATTGATGGTTGGCATTTTTAAGGTCTAATTCTATTGCATACTTGGCAATACCATAAGGGTCTTCAGGTGAGGGGATTTGTTCTTCAGTAAAAGGAGTAGGATTACTACCATATACAGCCATTGAAGAGGTGAAAATAATTTTTTTTATGTTATATTTTATACAACAATTGATAATATTGGCAGAACAAAGAATATTATTAGAATAATTGAAATGTCTGATGTAAGGAGATAGTCCTTCGGCAGCATAAGCAGCAAAATGATAAACATAATCAACGTTTTCGGATTCAAAAATTTTATCTAAAGTTTTGTTATCAAGCAGATTAAATATATAGAAGCGAGTTCTCGGATCAATATTATCAATATATCCGCCCGAAAGGTCATCTATACCGATAACTTCATATCCTTTGTCAAGCAAATACCTTGAGAAATTAGCCCCCAGCAGACCTGCACAACCTGTTATTAGTACTTTTGTCTTCATAATTAAATTAATTAAATTTAGAAAAGCCTCTTAAATATTGATTTAATTTTCATTTTAATAATATGTTTGAAACTTTGTAAAAGAGGATTGTTATAATTTATATAGTTGTAATTTATATATATATAAATTCTAAAAAAATGTTTTATATCCTGAAAAGTAGGGATAAAATATAGCATTTTTTTAATATAAATATAGTTATTATAAAAGGGAAGGGTATTAGTATAGTCAGTAAAAAGATTATTTTTAGGATTTATATAATTTACAATAAAATTTTTTCGTAAAAAGATATCAATACCCCATTTTAAGCAATATCTAATATGATTAATATCAGTAAAAATTGCTTTATTGTATTCCTGATGAGAGAAACTACGAATTTTGTTAATATACATATTATAATCAAAAGCAAAAGCGAAAGTAAAGTGCATACTGCGACCGCAATTATTAATATTAATTAAATCTTCAGTCAACAATTTATCGCTTCTTAAATCTTCACAAGAATGATATTTAAGTTTTTTATATGGCGTAATAATAGGCTTGTCATGTACTTCGTTAGTTTTGTAATTAAGAAAATAATAATGGCTGGGGATTTCTATTCTTGTAGTGAGTGTGTAATTACGGTTTAAAAGTAAAGCGCAATCAAGATATTCGTCAACATCTGAAATAATAATTAAATCATCATCATTACATTCTTTCAAACCTTTAATAATTGAATTACGCTGATGAAACTCATTTAACCAGGGATTTTCGGTTTTACTAAAATCATTAACAATAATATGTATGATTTTGTTTTTATATTTATCAAATCTATCTTTATTTTCATTAAAATAAAGAGATTTATTAATACCTGTAAAGGTTTTATCTGCTTCTACGATAACAAATTTATCAACATATTTATCCATTAAAGCAAGCCTTAAATCCAGCAAGTCAAGTTCGTTGTAAAAGGTGAAGCAATCGTAAATCATTGTATTGGGTATTGGGTACTTGGTACTTAGTACTTAGTATTTGGTACTTGGTTTCATTTTATCAATTTGTAATTAAAAGGTTATTCTTCTTTATTTAATGTCCAGTTTAATACTAATCTAAAAGGAGCATCCCAGGTTCTTTTATAATATTTTCTTGTAATAGAATCCATAGAATCTTTTACTTCAAAAATAATTGCATCTTTAAGATAGAAATGCACTTTGCTGTTAAGTTTAATTATATCAGAATCATATTCGGTAAAAATACCAATACTTAAAATGTATCTTTCATTATTTAAAAAGTTTTCAGGTATCCAAACAGTAGATGTATATTTACCAGGCCCACTTTCAATTCTATAGTTACTTATTGAACCAGCTAAAAATTTTTCATCTATTGACAAGATATTCAAATTAAGTAAAGGTTTAAAAGAATCGTTAAATATTTCATAACTAATTTTAATAGCTATTTTTTGGTCAATATAAGCATCTTCAATATCTTTACCAGTCTCATCAATTAATCTGATGTCATTTACTTTGATAAATTCATCTCCTCTTTCATTTTCTTTAAGTTTATGAAAATTAATATTGAAATTGAAATTAGTATTTATATATTTTTGAACCATAAGGTTGGAAGGACCTATGTCAAGAATTTTGCCTTTATCTAATAAAATAGTATTTTTGCATAGATTTTTAATAGCATCCATATTATGGCTGACAAAAAGAATTGTTCTGCCTTGTCCTTTTGAAATATCCCCCATTTTACCAAGAGCTTTTTTCTGAAAGTCAATGTCTCCAACAGCCAATACTTCGTCAACAACTAATATTTCAGGGTCAAGATGTGCGGCAACAGCAAAAGCTAATCTGACATACATACCGCTTGAATATCTTTTAACTGGTGTATCAATATATTTTCCAATCCCTGAGAAATCAATAATTTCATCAAATTTGCTTTTAATTTCTTTTTTAGTCATTCCTAAAATAGCCCCATTAAGGAATACATTTTCTTTGCCTGTTAAATCAGGGTGAAATCCTGTACCGACTTCAAGTAGACTAGCAATACGACCTTTTATTTTAATACTACCTGTAGTTGGGTTTGTTACTTTAGATAAAAGTTTTAATATAGTTGATTTTCCAGCACCATTTTTCCCAATTATTCCGTAAACTTCACCTTTTGGAATTTCAAAATTAATATTTTTTAATGCCCAGATATACTCTCCTTCAACAATATCTAATCTATTTTCATCTCCAATTTTTAAAAATGGATTTTCTTTTCCACGAATTGAATACCACCATTTTTTAATATCTTCAGCTATAGTTTTAGAACCTAAAAGTCCCAGTCTATATTGTTTACTAACATCTTCTACTTTAATAGCAATCTCATTCATCGGGATTTTATTTTAAATGTTTTAAATTTTTCAGCTATTTATTTTCAATTATTTCTTCATATTTGTAATTATTATCAAAGAAAAAACAATTAAAAACACTATCCATTGAAGGGTCTTCGTTAATATGTATATCTAATTTATCAAGAAATTTATAATTTAGATTTGCAAGATAAAGATAAATTTGATGATTTTTTATTTCATCAATATTTTTGGCATATAATTCAACGAGAAGAATTTTTGGTCTGTATTTTTTCCAGTTATTAGAACGTAAAACATTAAAATCAAGACCTTCTACATCTATGCTTAAAAAATCAATTTCTTGTCCTGATGGCAGATACTTATCAAGAACTTCACTCAAAGGATATGTTTGAATTTCTATTACTTTTCTGTTATATTTTCTTACATTTAGGTTAACCTCCTCTGTGTCTTCTATGCAAAATGTATTAACTATACTATATTTACTTTTAAACATATAATATTTTAAAGTTTCTTTTTTATCAGAAATAGCTAATTCTAAGTTAATATCACGTGGTCTTTCTTTATTAAAAAATTTGGCACTTCCGGGTCTTGGTTCAATATTTATCCCCCGCCAACCGTTTTTATAAAAGAAATAAGTATTGGAAAGGTGATAAGGATGATAAGCACCTACATCAACAAAGAAGCCCATTTCTCCATTTTTTATTTTTTTTTCAAATATTCTATTTAACAAAATATCTTCACCTATCTGAGAATGATAATAGGTTAATTTATATTTATTATAAACAATTTTTTTAATAAAATCCTTAATAAAGACTGGAATAATTTTTTTTATTTTTTTATTCATTTTTCTATTTTTTTATTTTGTTAAACTGTGTCCATAAAGCTTCGTTCAATTCGTTTAAAAGCTATAATTCCGATAAAAAGAGTTATTATTGAAACCGTAAAACTATATAATAGTAATTTGTAACTAAGTAGTCCTGTTCCTAAGAAGCCGTACCTGAAAGCTTCAATAATAGATGTCATTGGATTTGCATAAATAAATACTCTGTATTTTTCAGGGAAAAAAGATATTGGATAAATGACAGGTGTTGCATACATAAATAACTGCACCCCGAAAGCTACAAGAAATTGTAAATCCCTGTATTTTGTGGTTAAAGATGATATTATTATTCCTATACCTAAACCGAAAATAGCCATCATTAATAATAAAATGGGTAATAACATTATAAAAATATTGGGTGCAACAGAACCTTTTTGGAAGTAATAAAAATAAAAAATTAAAAACATAAAAAACTGAATTCCAAAGGTGATTAGATTAGATATAATAATTGATAAAGGGACAGAAAGACGTGGAAAGTAAACTTTTCCGAATATACCTGCATTAGTTAGGAAAGTATTTGACGTCTTGTTAATACAGGATGCGAAATAATTCCATAAAATAGTATTACACATATAAAATAGCATAGCCGGGTTTCCTTCCGTTGAAATTCCGGCTACTTTGCTAAATATAATCGTAAATATTACTGTTGTAAATAAAGGTTGTATAAAATACCAGATAGGTCCTAAAATAGTTTGTTTGTAAACAGTAACAAAATCACGTTTAACAAATAGCATTATTAAATCGCGATATTGCCAAAGTTCTTTGAATTTAATATCAAACAATCCTGATGTAGGTTTAATAGTGCTTGTCCAATTGGTATCTGTTTGGTATTTAGGGTTTGCAGAGTAAGTATTTTTTTCTGTCATTATTTTTAAAATTTCAGTTTGCAAAGATAAACTTTCTATTTTAATATGTTAATAAACTACAGCCTCTTATATCACTGTTATCAAACCTGCCAAATATCTTAAAACGTCCATCAATAAATCTTACTCCTAAATCGTATGTAGAAATAAAGGAGCAGGAATTAATATTAGCAAGGTCTATTATATTAATACCGCCTGTTTTATTATTTTTTTCAGAAGCCAGGGGGTCATTAATATCTCTTATTAATATTTTCATCCAGGGTGGTGTTGAATATATACCTTCTCCCTTTGAGTAAGCTTGCGAAAGGAGTTCGGTCATACTGTATTCTGAAAGGATAGTCTGGGTTCCAAAAAAATATTTTAATTTACTATGTAATTCTTCTCTTATTATTTCTTTTCTTTTACCTTTCATTCCGCCTGTATCCATAATAATTATGTTATTATAAACCTTGATGTTATTTGTTTCAGCATAATCAAGCAAAGAGTAACTTAAAGCTATTAATATAGTTTTAGCATCGGTTTTATTTAGTAATTCTATTTTAGAAGTTAGATTTTCTTTATTTTGAATAACTTCACTTAAAGAATTTTTACTTTTTTCAATAAGCAGATTAATCATATAAATAAGAGAAGATTCTTCCCTTATGGCTGAAGGAGGCAAATAAGATAAGATAACATAATTTTCTATTTTCCCGAAAAAAAAATTAACCCCTGATAAAATACTTCTTTTATAAATATTAATAT
>JAGODS010000083.1 GCA_017998135.1 Bacteroidales bacterium | reverse complement strand
GTGTGGCGCCTATTAGTAGCATACTTTTCAGAAGGAAGCGTTTTGCATATACCGATAAGCGAATAGTATTATTAATTAGAACAATGGAAATGATTAATAATAAAGCTGTAAAGCTTAAAAGTACCAGTCCGATTTTCTTTATATTTTTATTAACTAAAGTAACTAAAGATTTCTGATAGACAATTTCTTTTACAATTTTACTTTTTTTAAATTCTTTTTCAATAAATATAAGGCTGTCATTATTGGCATAATTGGCTTTAAGTTTTACTTCTATAGAAGGAAGTAACGGATTATAGCCGAGAAAACTCACAAAGTCTTCTCCGAGGTCTTGTTCTAATGTTTTGGCAGCTTGTTCTTTTGTAATATAATCTGCTGACTTGACATAATATTTGTCAGCAAGATATTTTTGTATTTTTAAGATTTCTTTCTCTTGTATATTATCATTAATAACTATTGAAAATCCTATGTTTTCTTTAACATAATCAGATATCCTTTTTGCATAAAGTAAAAGAATGCCAAGTAAGCCAAGCATAAACAAAACCAGCGCTATGCTGATAACTGATGTGAGATAAGAAGTGAAGACTCTTCTTTTATTATATTTATCTTTATTTTTTCCAGACATTGTTAAAAATTTGCCCCTGCAAAATTAATAATTTGTGTGAATTTAAAATTATTTATTGAAAAAATACTTAAGAGTTTACAATTTATATTATGTTTGCTGTCAATTTTAACCTGATTATTTTTTAACTTTTTTTTATGTTTTTTGAACTGTTTAACCTTTGTATAAATTTAATTAAACAGCAATTTTACCTTATGGGTATCTCTAAAAACTCCTTTTTCCTTCTCCTAATTTTAGGAGAGGGTAGAGGTGAGGTTAAATTTAACTCTGTTTACCCTCTAAATACAACCAAACCCCGAAGGGGTGTTAGGATGGTAGAGAGGTGAGGTTAAATTTAACTCCGTTTACCCTCTAAATACAACCAAACCCCGAAGGGGTGTTAGGATGGTAGAAGTGAGGTTAAATAATCCGGGTTAAGTAGTCTTATTATATTTATGAATGTATTAAATTTAATCAGAAAATCAGGCAAAAAAATCGCTTTATTATTGGATACTGATAAAGCGGATGAAAAACATTTGAAATCATTAATTAATCAATCTAAAAAAGCTAAGGTTGATTTTATTTTTGTCGGGGGCAGTTTTATTACAAAAAATAATTTCAGCCAGGTTATAGAATTTTTGAAGAGAAATAGCAAAATACCAGTTGTAATTTTTCCCGGCAGTGTAATACAACTTGATGATAAAGCAGATGCAATATTGTTTTTATCTTTGATTTCAGGAAGAAATCCTGAGATGTTAATAGGTAATCACATAATAGCTGCTCCTTTCCTTAAGCATAGCGGAATTGAAGTTATTCCGACAGGTTATATCTTAATTGAAAGCGGCGTATCAACCGGAGTAGTTTATATGAGTAATACCGTTCCTATTCCCTATAATCAGGATGCAATAGCAGCTCATACCGCCCTTGCGGGAGAATATTTAGGTTTAAAGATGATGTATATTGATGCAGGCAGCGGCGCGATGAAGACAGTATCTGAATCAATGATTGCTGCAATAAAGAAAAATATAAGTTTACCGCTGGTTGTTGGCGGCGGTATTAGAACTACTGAAGCTGCAGTAGCTTGTTGCAGGGCTGGCGCTGATATAATTGTAATAGGAAATGCTTTTGAAAAAGACTTATCTCTTTTACCTAAAATAGCAAACGCTGTTCATAATTGTTGATTTATTTTTTTCTTTTAGTGAGGAGGAGTTTTATTTCATTAAGTTTCATAAGAGCCTCGACGGGTGTTAGGGCGTCAATGTTTATTTTGAGTATGTCTTCTTTAATTTGTTCCAGCAGGGGGTCATCAAGTTGAATAAAACTAAGCTGGTAATTGGCAGCGGGTTGTTTCGGCTTTTCTACAGTTTGTTGACTATTGACTGTTGATTGTTCAAGTTGTATAAGAATTTCATTGGCACGTTCAATAATCCTGTTAGGCATTCCTGCCATTTTAGCGACGTGAATCCCGAAACTGTGTTCGCTGCCGCCCTCAGCCAGTTTGCGGAGAAAAATCACTTTATTGTTAATTTCTTTAACAGTAACGTGAAAGTTTTTAATCCTGTGGAAAGAGTCCGCCATATCATTAAGCTCGTGGTAATGAGTAGCAAAGAGAGTTTTGGCTTTGAAAGCAGGATGTTCGTGCAGGTATTCCGAGATTGACCACGCGATAGAAATACCGTCGTAAGTGCTTGTGCCGCGTCCTATTTCATCGAGAAGAATTAGCGAACGGTTGGAAATATTATTAAGTATGCTTGCGGTTTCATTCATTTCAACCATAAAAGTTGATTCGCCTGAAGCTATATTATCTGAAGCTCCGACACGAGTGAATATCTTATCAATAATACCGATTTCGGCTTTTTCGGCAGGTACATAACAACCTATCTGTGCGAGCAACACAATAAGTCCTGTTTGTCTAAGCAGTGCCGATTTACCTGACATATTTGGTCCTGTAATAATAATGATTTGCTGCGAATCATTATCAAGAAAGACATCATTAGGAATATATTTCTCGCCCGCCGGCAGATGCTGCTCAATGACAGGATGCCTGCCATTTTTTATATTTAAAATATAAGAATCATTGATAACAGGCTTAGAATAATTATTTTTCAAAGAAACTTCAGTAAAAGAGAGCAGGCAGTCTAACCTTGCAATCAATGCCGCATTCAATTGAACAGGCTGAATATAATCGGTTAGCGCCAGCACCAATTCATTATATAATGTAGTTTCTAATTGAAGAATTTTCTCTTCGGCGCCGAGTATTTTCTCTTCATATTCTTTAAGTTCTTCGGTGATATATCGTTCGGCATTGACAAGAGTTTGTTTTCTAATCCATTCCTGCGGCACCTTATCTTTATGCGCATTAGTAACTTCTATATAATAACCGAAAACATTGTTATAAGAAACTTTAAGCGAAGAGATACCTGTGTTTTTAATTTCTCTCTGTTGCATCTGAATCAGATAATCTTTCCCTGAATAAGCCATATTACGGAGTTTATCCAATTCTTCGTTTATCCCGGGAGCTATAACATTTCCTTTATTAATCATAACCGGCGCTTCTTCCTTAATTTCTTTATCAATTCTGGCAGCAATAAGAGAACAAGGATTAAACTGTTCGCCAATCTTTCTCAAAGCATCGTTGGAAGCCTGAAGGCAGAGCTTCTGAATAGGCACAATAGCATTAAGAGCTCTTTTAATTTGAATTATTTCGCGAGGGTTAATTCTTCCGACTGCTACTTTGGAAATAAGCCTTTCCAGGTCTCCAATAATTTTAATGTTTTGTTGGAGAGCTTCTTTAAAATTGTTTTCATTGATAAAATAATCAATAATATTAAGACGCTCATCAATGAGTTGCTTATCTTTAAGAGGTAGCGAGACCCATCTTTTAAGCAGTCTTGCACCCATAGGCGAGATAGTTTTGTCAAGAGTATCAAGCAGCGTAGGAGCATTCTCATTAATAGAATAAATGATTTCAAGGTTGCGAATAGTAAATCTGTCAAGCCAGACATAATGGTCTTCTTCTATCCTTGCAATCTTACTAATATGTTTAACCTTGTCGTGCTGCGTTTCGGCGAGATAATGCAAAGCCGCCCCGGCAGCAATGATGCCGAGTTCGAAGTCTTCGATACCGAAACCTTTAAGTGAGGTTGTTTCAAAATGTTTTAAAAGCAGTTCATAAGTGAAATCTTTACTGAATACCCAGTCTTCAAAAGTGAAAGTATAATATTTTTCGCCGAAGAAATCTTTGAAATTGCGTAATTTGTTTTTTTGTAAAATAATTTCATTAGGTTGGAAACTCTGAAAAAGTTTTTCAATATAATCCGAATTACCCTCAGCTACAAAGAACTCGCCTGTAGAAATATCAAGGAAAGCGACACCAGAGTTTTTTTCGCCGAGGTGGAGGCTGGCGAGGAAGTTATTTTTGTTAGAGTCCAGCACCTTATCATTATAAGAAACGCCCGGAGTAACCAACTCCGTAACGCCTCTTTTGACAATAGTTTTAGTAAGCTTAGGGTCTTCGAGCTGGTCGCAGACCGCGACTCGATAACCCGCCCTTACTAATTTAGGAAGGTAAGTATCAATGGAATGATATGGAAAGCCTGCAAGCTCTATATAACTATCTGTGCCATTCGCCCGTCTTGTTAAAACAATACCTAAAATACCGGAAACCTTAACGGCGTCCTCGCCGAAAGTCTCATAAAAATCGCCTACCCTGAACAGCAACAACGCATCAGGATATTTAGCTTTTATTGCATTATATTGCCGCATTAACGGCGTATCTTCCGATTTTCTTGAACCCTTTGCCAATGTATTTATAAGTAATAATTTGTAAAATTATGATAAACTTGTTAGATTTTTATTCTTTATTATTATTTTGTTCATTAAATAAATTAAGCTCTGTTTTATTAGTGCCATAGTTTTTTTTGTGTCTTCCTGTATATTCTCCATTATCTTTTCTCTGTTTAAAAGTTTTGACAACAATATGCTTTGAAGTTTCCTCAATAGCAGTTATTCTATCGTTTTCAAAACTATTAAGTCTATTAGATGATAAATCAATATAATCTTTAGAAATTTCAATTCCTATATAATTTTTATTAAGTAGTTTTGCGGCAAGCAGAGTGGTTCCACTGCCTGAATAGGGGTCTAACACTATACCGTCATCTTCATTTAGAATAGAATGAATAATTCTAAGAGGTAAAGCAAGAGGAAAAGGTGCCGGATGATTAATGTTTTTTTCAGGAGCTATACGCCAGATAGAAGTTAATAATGAGTGCTTAGACTCTAATTCTTTACCTATTTTATTATTATTTATTGGTTTATAAAGCCAGTAAATCCTTTCGTCCACTTGCCAGAACCTCCATCCCCTTATATTAGCTGCAATCATCCTGTCCCAGATAATTTCCTGTCTGATAGTCCAATTGCTTTTTAAAAGCCATTCAATAGGATGAAACATTACGCCTTTTTCCCACCTTGTTTTATGATTGTAAAAAAAAGAACCTCCTTCTTTAGTAATCCTGAATATCTCATTTAAAATTTCAATTTGCTCATTCTTGTATTCTTCTTCATTTTTTACATCTTTATAATTATCATATTTAACATTCTTAACTAACCATCCTTTATGTTTTTCCTGTTTATTGTAAGGAGGCGAGGTAATACTCAAATCAATTATGTTGTCAGGTAACTGTTTTAATACCTGCAAAGTATCTCCTTCTATTATTTTGTTAATATATTCCTGCATAATATTTTATTTGGATGTTTTTTTATAAAGAAATTCAAAAAAATCATTAACAATCATTTCTTTATAATTTGATAATTCCTGCTTTTTAAGAATAAATATAGTTTTTAAATTTTTATAGCCAATGTAATTTTTATAATCAAAACTTGCACTTCGTAAATATTGTCCTAATTTATCTCCGCCTGGAAATCTCTTTTCTAAATGTTTTTTTAAATTACTTAAAAAAGAAGGGCAATTAAAAGGAAATTCAAGTATATAAATTAATTTACCATCAATAAAACCACTAATTAACATATAAGGATTTTCTTTTTTATCTTTTTCAAATCTTGCAAAAGTATAATCAGTAAAATTGCCACCACCATTTAATTTAGAGGGTTTAGTTTTTCTTAAACCTTGTTTATATTTTTCAAGCTCTTCAGTATCTAAATTTTTAGGTTTGGCTTCGCATAAGATAGCTTTGCCTTTAATAATACTATTTTGCTTATAGCCATTATATCCGATTTTACCTTCAGAATGATTATAACCGGCAATAGTAACAGTAATAAATTCTCTTAAAGTAGATGAATTTTTATCATTAATATAAGTAGTAATTAAGTCCATTAAGACAGAAATTAAATTGTCTTTAGACTTGCCTATAAGCAGTTCAGCAAGTTCTGAATGCTTTTTAGTAGAATAATAAGTGATAACTTGTGCTAAATCTTGGTTCATTTTTTTTATTTTTGCAAAAATAATTTTAAAAATGGAATTCGGTTAATAGCAGATATTATTTTTTGATATAAAAAACTGCTTAATGTTTCACATTTGGAAAATGTGAAACATTTAAGGGCATCTCTAAAAACTTCGTTTTCCCTCTAAATACAACCAAACCCCGAAGGGGTGTTAGGATGATAGAGCTGAGGTTAAATTTTATTAGTTTTTAGAAGCACCCTTAATAAATACAAAAACCGACTTTATAGATAGATACTAATAAGGGCATCTCTAAATACTAATTTTTTAACACAAAGAGCATAAAGGACTACCACTAAGAACATAATAAAATCAAGACTTTGTGAACTTTGATTTATCTTTGTTAACTTTGTGGTTAAGTGTTTTAAAATCAATTAGAGTTATTAGAGATGTCCATAAGAAATAAAGAAATGAGAAAATTAAAGAATAGCGAATTAAACAGGATAAGTGCAGAAGAATATAAAACAGCCGACAAAACGCCTGTTGTGATAGTACTTGACAATGTTAGGAGTTTATATAATGTAGGCTCGGTATTCAGGACAGCCGATGCTTTCAGAGTAGAACAAATATGCCTTTGCGGCATAACCGGAAAACCGCCCCACCCCGAAATACATAAATCGGCTCTTGGCGCAACAGATGCTGTGGACTGGATTCATTATTCAGAAACTATCGACTGTATCAAAGTACTAAAACTAAAAGGATATACTATAGTTGCAATTGAACAAGCCGAAGGCAGTATTGATTTACAAAACTTCAAACCTGATACTGAAAAAAAATATGCTTTTATTTTTGGAAACGAAATAAAAGGAGTATCTGATGATATAATGGAAAGCCTTGATATGTGTATCGAAATACCACAGTTCGGCTCTAAACATTCTTTTAACATAGCCGTCAGCACAGGTATAGTGATGTGGCATTATTTTAATAACCAAACAAAATGATTGCCTGTATAATAAAACATAAAAAATGCACATACTCAGCAGAGTTATTTGTTAGACTTTAAATATTTAAACACTAAGAACACTAAGAACACTAAGAACACGCTAAGGACACAAAATAATACACTTCTGAAATACAATACATTGTGTTCTTTGTGACAATTTCTTTGTGAACCTTGTGTTAAAGCGGTAATCAGCGAAATCTGCGGGAGATATTTTTTTTCAAATGTTTCTTTTAAAATATTATTAATAAGGCATTTAACTCTGCTGAGTAATTACTAAAAAATACATATCCCTGTCATTGAAAAAGAAAAATTATTAATTTTGTAGTCTTAAATTAAAGAATAAAAATGTCAGAACTATTGACAATAAAACAGGCAAGCGAATGGGCGACTATATTGTTGAAAAAGAATGTTACTACTTCAAATATTTCTTATTTGGTGCAATACGGGAGAATAAGAAAATATGGAGAGAATGGAGATATTTTTATTGATAAAACAGAACTTAAAGAATATTATAGTAATTATAATGGCAATCGCGAGGAATACTGGAAGGAACAGCTTGGAGAAGATTTGAACTGGGCTTTATCTTTTGAGCAATATAAAGAAGCAGAGACAACCAAACATGTTCACCGCCTACATCCATATAAAGGAAAATTTATTCCCCAGCTTGTTGAATATTTCTTAGATAATCACACAGATAAATTTAAACATCAATCTTATTTTCAAAAAGGAGATATTATTCTTGATCCATTTTGTGGCAGCGGCACTACTCTTGTTCAGGCAAATGAATTGGGTATAAATGCCGTAGGAATTGATATTTCAGCTTTTAACGCTTTAATTTCAAACACAAAAATTGATACTTATGATTATAAAGATATTTCTGATGAAACATCTAAAATTACTGTTTCTTTAAGAGATTTCCTGAAAAATAATAAAACAACAGAGTTTGAAACCAAATTGCTTGAAGAGTTAAATTTATTTAATAATAAGTATTTCCCTGTTCCCGAATTCAAATATAAAGTAAGGAATAACCAGATAAACGAAAAAGAATATGGAAAAGAAAAAGAAACATCATTTTTAAATAAATATAATGATTTACTTGCTCTTTATGATATAAAACTTAAACAGGATAAAACCGATAGTTTTCTTGATAAATGGTATTTACCGACTGTAAGAGAAGAGATAAATTATGTTTTTGAAAAGATTAAAAAAATAAAAAACATTCATACAAAGAAAATTGTAAGTATTATATTAAGCAGGACAATACGTTCCTGCAGAGCGACAACACATGCAGACCTCGCAACTTTGATAGACCCTGTTTCAGCTACATATTATTGCAAAAAACATGGAAAGATATGCAAACCGCTCTTCTCAATTTTAGGCTGGTGGGAAAGATATAGCATAGATACAGTCAAAAGACTTAAAACCTTTGATAAGCTGAGAACCGCTACTCATCAATATTGTTTAACCGGAGATGCAAGAAATATTGATATAATTAAAGAATTGAAGGAAAAAAAACCTGAACTTTCAGAATTAATTAAAACCCAAAAGATAAAAGGAATATTTTCAAGCCCTCCTTATGTTGGATTAATAGATTATCACGAACAGCATGCCTATGCTTATGATTTATTCGGTTTTAAACGTAATGATGAACTTGAAATTGGACCGCTTTCTAAAGGACAGAAAAAAGATGCACAGCAGGATTATATTAAAGGTATATCAGAAGTACTGGTTAATTCTAAAAAATATCTTGCTCCTGATTATGATGTTTTTCTTGTAGCAAACGATAAATTTAATTTATATCCTACTATTGCTGAGCTATCTGGAATGAAAATCATTAATCAATTTAAACGCCCCGTACTGAATAGAACCGAAAAAGATAAAACCGCTTACTCTGAAATTATCTTTCACTTAAAAAAAATATAAATATTTACTAACTTAAATTTTAATATTTTGTCATTAAATAATTTTCAAAAACATCATATTGATAGTGTTCTTAAAAACAGTTTAAGAAATAAATTTCAGAACTATAAACCGGAACCAGCATCAATGCCTTTTCATACAAGATTGCTTGGTAAGGATAGATTAGCTTTGTATTCATTTATTCAATCGTTGCTTACACATTTTGGAACAAATATCTTTGAACCTGTTGCTTTGGCATTGGCTTCAACAAGTTTTGCAAGCGCTTCATCACAAGAAATAGCAGGATCTCAGATTTCTTCTGAGGCTCACCGAGTTATTCAAAACATTATGGATAGACTTTCAACTGCTGAATCTTTCCCAAATAAAACAGATGAAATTAATGCAATCAGAGCAGTCTGTCAATCGGGAGAAATGACAAAGGTAAAACCTACTAAGGTAGATGTTAAACTTATTGATAATAATGGTACTATTTATTTAATTGATATTAAAACAGCGAAACCAAATGCAGGAGGATTTAAGGAATTTAAAAGAACATTATTAGAATGGGTTGCTACAACTCTTGCTT
>JAGODS010000082.1 GCA_017998135.1 Bacteroidales bacterium | reverse complement strand
AGCGCTTAACTCATAACACAACGAGCCTCCCCCCCAACCTCGCCGTCCTTCCCCCCAACCTTATATTCCCTCCCCGCAAAAAACAAACTCATAACTTATAACTTATAACTCATAACTCATAACTCAAAAAGCCTTCCCGCCAACCTCGCCGTCCTTCCCGCCAACCTAATCATCCTTCCCCTCAAAAACAAACTCATAACTCATAACTTATAACTCATAACTCATAACTCAAAAAGCCTTCCCGCCAACCTCCCCGTCCTTCCCGCCAACCTAATCATCCTTCCCCTCAAAAACAAACTCATAACTTATAACTCATAACTCATAACTCATAACTCATAACTCATAATTCATAACTCATAACTCTCATCCATCGCTTACCGTTGGCTTTAGCCAACGGACTAATACACAAAAAAAAAGGGGCTTTAGCCCCAATTATTCTTTTCCCTCAAAAAAAAACTCATAACTCATAACTCATAACTCATAACTCAGCCCCCGCTCAGCAGTTTTTTTATTATCTCGCTCATTGTCTTATTATCACATTGACCCGCCAATTGCTTACTTGCAATTCCCATTATTTTTCCCATATCTTTTATGCTAATCGCATTTTCTATCTTTATTATCTCGCTTATTATCGCTTTAACCGTGTCTAGGTCCATTTGGGCGGGGAGGTATTGTTCTATTACTCTTGCTTGATAAAATTCAGGCTCTGACAAATCCTGTCTGTTTTGGGTTTTATATATTTCTCCTGCTTCTTTCCTTTGTTTTATCAATTTTTGTAATAGTTGTATCTCTTTCTCCTGATTAAGTTCTGTTCCTGACCCTTTTTCTGTTTTTGCCAGTAATATTGCTGCTTTTACTCCTCGCAGCGCTTCAAGTTTCTCTTTCTCTCTTGCTAACATCGCTGTTTTGATGTCTGCATTTATCTTGTCTTCTAAGCTCATTTTTTCTTTATTTTTCTTTATTTAATCAACTACTGAATTTAGAAAGTTATTTTCCCTAAAGCTTATGTTATTATTGCCATCATCGTTCATCGTAAATTTTGAGTTAATTGTTTCTGTTGCTGGGGTTATTTCATTGAGGGCTCCTTGTTTTCTTAAATAAGCTGGTTCTTTTTCTAACTCCGATAAATTTTTGCTCCTGATTTTTTCGCTTAGTTCTTTTAGCTTTTTATTCCTTTCATTTATCAGTGATAACTCGCTTATTTCGTTGGTTTTATTATTCTCTTCATTATTTGTTTGGACTTCTATTATATTATTTTCATTATTCGTCTCACTCTTTGAATTTTTTAAAACAAAACCTTCTTCATTATCATCATTATTTGTTTCTATTATTAAATTTTCCTCTTCTTCTATCTTATTATCATATTCATCTTCAAGTTGTAATTGTACCTGCTGTTCTTTTTTTGGTTCAGTCTGTTCTTTTTCTTCTTTTTCGCTTATCAATACTATATTATCCTCTTCTGTTTTCTCTGTATAGGTTATTGATGCGGCTTCTTTATTAGGTTTTTCAATAGATATCGTTGTTTTGGTTATTGTCTTTTCTTTTGATACCATTTCTGCTGATATATCTTTTGTATCAAACCCTGTTGCTACAAATATTACTGATAACTTATCATCTTCAAGGCTTTCGTCTATTCCCTGTCCCCAGATTATTTCTGCTTTTATTCCCGTTTCTTTCCTTATATATAAGTTGATATCGTCAAACTCATCCATTGTTAATTCATTCTTCCCTGATGTGATATAAAGCAATATGTTTTCTGCATTTTTTATGTTGTTATCATATAAGAGAGGGCAGGATAAGGCATTCTTTATTACTTCGTCTGCTCTATTTTCCCCTTCTGCCTCTGCATAACCCATTAACGCTACTCCGCTATTCCTCATCACTTTCCGTACATCTTTAAAGTCCACGTTTACTGTCCCTACGTGGTTTATTATATAGGATATACCCCTCGCTGCTGATGCCAGTACATCGTCTGCTTTCGCAAATGCTTTTGACATCGTCAGGTTCCCATACATATCCCGCAGCTTATCATTGCAGATGATTATTAGTGAATCTACATTCTTCTTTAATTCATTTATCCCGTCTATTGCCTGTTCCATCCTTTTACGTCCCTCGTTGCTAAAGGGTATGGTTACTATGCCTACTGTCAGTATGTCAAGTTCTTTTGCTATAGCTGCTATCACTGGTGATGCTCCGGTACCTGTTCCGCCTCCCATACCTGCTGTTATAAAAAGCATCCTCGTGTTGTTGCTCAGCATTTCATGGATTTTTTCCTTCGATGCTAACGCCGCTTTCTTACCTTCTTCAGGGTCCGACCCTGCTCCCAATCCATCTTCTCCTATATGCAATTTATTCGGTACAGGATTTTTGGTGATTGTTTGCATATCTGTGTTCGTTATGATAAAATCTACTCCTTGTATGCCTTCTTCAAACATATGTTTTACCGCATTATTCCCGCCGCCTCCTACTCCTATGGCTTTGATTATAGATTTGTTTATATTTTTATTCTCAAATTCTATGTTTTCTGTCATATTATATAAATTTTCCATAAGACTTTAGTTTTGTTTATATAATTAATTAATTTTATTGTATTCTTTTATTGATAATTATTATCCCCGAAAATCGTATCAAATAATCCTCCCGGATTATCTTTTACCTGTTTTACTTTTGGCGGTTTTTCTTTCACTTCCTGAGACTTATTCACTTTTGTCTGCTCTTTTGTTGGTTCTACCTTTTCTTTTTCCTTTTCTTTTTGTCCTTTCTTGAAAAATGCAGGAAACTTTATTCTCGTTGTTGTTGGCTGGATTTCAATTATATCTTCAGGATCCATATTCTTATATCCTTTTAGTAACAGACCTACTCCAGTTGCATATTTGGGACTTATTATATCGTTTATTCCATTGATGTCTATATGTTCGTTTGGCTTCCCTATTCTACAGTCCATTCCGGTCCGGTATTCTGTCAATAAACGTATATCTTTTAACTCTGAACCTCCTCCGGTTAATACTATCCCGCATATTAGTTTTTTATCATACCCGGATATCATTATTTCATAGCTTACCCTTTCAAGTATCTCTTCTACTCGCGCTTCTATTATATTTGCCAAATTCTTTAAGGATATCTCTCTCGGATTTCTTCCGTTTACTCCTGGTATTGATACTCTGTCGTCATCTGATTTGTTTTCTGCTAAGGCTGACCCAAACTTTAATTTTAATGCTTCTGCTTGTCTCGCTATTATCGTGCATCCCTGTTTTATGTCTTCGGTTATTATGTTGCCTCCTAACGGAATCACCGCGGTATGCCTGATTATTTTGTCTTTAAATATCGCTATATCGGTTGTCCCACCTCCCATATCTACTAATGCTACTCCGGCATCCATCTCATCTTCGGTTAATACTGCTTCCGCTGACGCTAACGGTTCTACTATTAACCCGTTTTTTATCAGCGTTAGACCCGCTTTATCTATACATTTGCATATATTTTGCGCTGATGTGATATTTCCAACTATTATATGAAAATCTGCTCTTACATTTGATCCATAAGCTCCTACTGGTTTCATCCCCGGCTGTTTATCTATCTCAAATTCCTGCGGTATTACATGTAAAATCTTTTCCCCTGCTGGTACAGCAAGTTTAAACATATTATTGATGAAATTCTTTATTTCTTCATCGCTTATTTCTTCTTCGCGGTTTGCCCTTATATAGCTGTCATTATGTTGTAACGACCGGATATGTTGTCCCGCTATCCCTACAAATACTTCGCCTACTTCTAATCCTACTTTCTCTTTTAGCTCTTTTATTACTTTATTTATTGCTTCTACTGTATCAAGTATGTTGGTTACGGTTCCCCGCTGTACTCCGTAAGAAGGGGTGGAACTATATCCCAAAATCTGTATCTTTCCGGTTTCGTTTAATCTTCCGGCTATGGCTGCTACTTTTGTAGTGCCTATATCTATGCTTACTATTATCTCATTATTTCCCATATTTTTATATTTTAGAACAAACGATTTGATTACTATATTTAAGATTTATTGATTTATATTTTGTCCAATTAAACTTATTATATTCTGATTTATAAAAGTTTAATAATTTCTCTAATTTTGCATTTATGTTTGTTATATCCCCTATTCTAATTGTTTGATTATTAGGCTGCATTATCATTTCAAAATCATTCATTTTGTTTACTATTATCTGATCTGTCATTGTTTCCAATGTTGCTGTTTTTTGAATAGTATTTGCAAGTACAAACAATTTTTGCAAAACTGTTAATTTATTTGTATCAATCGGTGAATTTTTTTTATTATTTATTAACGAATTTTTTTCCCTATAGGGTATATAGATTTCTCCCTGCGCTATTATCGTTCTTACACTGTGTTTAGTGCATATCGGCATTATCATCCCTTGTTTATCTATATAATAATTTTCTCCCATTTTGTTAATAACTCTTAATATGGGGATGCGCTGGTTTATGATTATTTTTAAATTTTCTTTATTGGTCGTATATACTTTGGCGGATAGTACCCAGGGTATTTCTATTATCCCTTTTTCTATCTCGCTGAGTTCTTGTTCTGCTGTCTTTTTGCCTTCTCCTTCTTTGCATAATCTTTGTATTAGTCGCTTTATGTCTTCTTCTGTTACAAATTTAACAGAATCCGAATTGTTTATTATTATTTCTTTTTTCATCAAACATGGCGAATCTTTTTCTTTATTTATAAAGCTGTATATTATTATAAACACTGCTATTATTAATACAGTTAATAATATATGTAGTATAGTCCTTTTCATATCTTATTCAATTATTTATTATTTTTTTTTAATTTCTTGTTCAATTAGCGGGACAAGTAGATCTATATCGCCTGCTCCCATTGTTAAAAGCACTTCTATGTCTCTTCTTTTTAATTCTCCTATTAATTCTTCTCTTTTTATTATTTTTTTGTCTTTTAGTTTCATCTTATTATAAATGATTTCTGATGTTACATTTTCTATTGGTTGTTCTCTTGCAGGGTAGATATCTAATAATATGAGACTGTCTAAAATATCTAAACTTGCTGCAAACTCTGCTGCAAAATCTCTTGTCCGGCTATATAAATGTGGCTGAAATATTCCTGTTATTCTTTTTGTCGGATAAAGCGATTTAACTGATTGTATGAACGCTTTCAATTCTTCCGGATGATGTGCGTAATCGTCTATAAAGATTTGATTTTCGGTATTAACTCTGTAATGAAAGCGCCGTTCTACTCCTTTAAAGTTTTCTAAGCCTTCTTTGATTTTCTGTCTGTCTATTCCTAATAATGTGGCAACTGCAGTAGCAGCAATTGCATTTTCTATATTATGCCTGCCTGGAAAGGGGTATTTTATTTCTTGTAGTCCTATCCTTGATATATCAAAATATTGGCTTTGATTATTTATTTTTCTATTTGTGCTATAAAAGTCGCTTCCCCGGTCGTCATAAGAGTATTTATAAAATTTTTGCCCCCTGAATGCTGATTCTTGATTTGTTATTAAGCAGCTTGAATTTATTATCAATTTGCCATTTGCTTTTAGTTGCTTTATAAAGGCAATAAAACTCTCCGTCATAGCTTCTTTGTTGCCATATATATCAAGATGATCTGCATCCATTGAGGTTACAACTGCTATATCCGGATATAAACTAAGGAATGATTTATCATATTCATCGGCTTCTACAATAAATATTGTGTTAGGTATAGAGTTTTCGCTATTGTTTTCGGATATTATCAGGTTAGTATTATAATTACGGCTGATACCGCCTGCAAATGCTGTTATATTTATGCCTGCTGTTATTAGCAAATGACTTATCAGTGTTGTTATTGAAGTTTTTCCGTGTGTACCTGCGACTGCAATTGTAAAATGGTCTTTACATATTAATCCTAATATTTGAGAGCGTTTTATCAGTTTTATTTTTTTTGAGAGAAAGTACTGATATAGCTTATTGTCAGATGGAATTGCCGGAGTATATACTACAATATCAGGAGTAAAGGGTATTAATTCCGGATTATCTTCAAATATAACCGGAATAGCTTGATTTATTAGTGATTCTGTTAGTTTTGTGGGGGTTTTATCATAGCCGCTAACAATACAACCGCGTTGTTTGAAATATTTTGCCTGGGCGCTCATACCTATGCCTCCGATTCCAAGAAAATATATATTTATTATATTGTTTAGTTCTATGTTCATTTTGATATTTTGATAAGGTGCTATTTAGATTTAAGGCTAATTTTGTAAGATTAATTTAAGTGCTTCATCTGCTATTTTATCTGCAGCTTTTTTCTTTGCGAGTTTTTTTATGTTGCTTGTTAGTTCTTCTATTTTTGGTTTATTATTTAAAAGAGTTATTATTTTGGCGCCTAATTTATTTTTTGCTTCCTGGTCTTTTATCATCATTGCTGCATTCATAGTATAAAGTTTTAGTGCATTTTTTGTCTGGTGGTCTTCGGCTACATTAGGTGAGGGAACTAATATTATTGGTTTGCCTACTATGCACAATTCTGATATTGCTATTGCGCCTGCTCTCGAAACTATCAAATCACTGGCAGCATAAGCATAATCCATTTCATTTATAAAAGCTGAAACATATATTTGTGTTTTACATCCTTTATTTTGAAGAGTTTTTATTGCTGCTGCTGCAGTGTCATAATAGTATTTACCGGTTTGCCATATAAGCTGTAAATTGTTTTTGTCAAACAATTCAAGACTTAGCATTATACTTTCATTTATTGTTTTGGCTCCAAGGCTACCGCCTATTACTAAAACTGTTTTTTTATCATTATCTAAACCGAAATGCTTTAAAGCTTCATCTTTATTTATATTTAGCTCAGTAATTTCTTTTCTGACAGGGTTGCCTGTGAATCTGATTTTTGAAGAAGGAAAGTATTTGTCCATATTGTCATAAGCCACACATATTATTTGAACTTTTGGTGCAAGAAGACGATTTGTAATACCGGGGAAGGAATTTTGTTCTTGTATAAGTGCGGGTATTTTCATCATTGTTGCTACATTAATTAAAGGTCCGCTTGCAAAGCCCCCGGTTCCAATTACTATATCAGGTTTGAATTTTTTTATTATTTTTCTTGCTTTTAACAGACTACTGATTAATTTAAAAGGGAAAAGCAGATTTTTATATAATTTCTTTCTTTGAAGACCGCTAATCCATAGCCCTTCAATGTTGAATCCATTTTTGGGTACTAACTCCATTTCTATCTTTCCTTTAGCACCTACAAACAATATTTCAATATCCAAAACTAATTTTTGCAAAGCTTTAGCAATTGCAATTGCAGGGAAAAGATGTCCCCCTGAGCCACCACCGCTGATTATAACTTTAATTTTCTTTTCCATTTTAAATATCATTTTTTTTAAATTAACACAAGGCAAATTTCAGGAATCAAGATCCATTTTTGCTTCTCTGCTAATACTAAGAATTAAACCAATAGAAACGCAGGTGAAAATAATTGATGTTCCCCCTTTACTAATTAAAGGCAAGGGTTGCCCTGATACGGGTAAAAAGCCAACAGTAATACATATATGAACTAAAGCCTGTATTACAATTAGTAAACCTAAGCCCAGTGCAAGCAGAGCTCCATAAGAGCCGGGACTTTTTATAGATATCTTAATACATCTATAAAATAATATGAAAAAGAGTAGTAAAATGGGAAGTCCTCCGAACAATAAACCGTATTCTTCAATTATTATCGCATATATGAAATCTGAAAATGCTTGTGGTAAGAAATCGCGTTGTATGCTTTTACCTGGTCCTAACCCTACAATCCCACCATTTACTATTGCTATTTTAGCCTGGATACTTTGATAGTTGTCTTCTTCATTAACCTTGCTTTTATCAAAAAAAGACCAGACATAAGTTGTTATTCGGTTTTGCCAGGTGTCCACCCTTGGTAACAAACCCGGTTTTATTGATGATACTCCTAATAAAAGTACAAAGCCTAAGCTGATTATTGCTAAAAATTTTAATAAAAGCTTGTAATTAACACCACCTATAAATAATAATGCGATGCTTATAGAAAAAAGTATTATGGCTGTTGAGCCGCTTGAATACATTATTAAAGCACAAACAATTATTATAGGTATTACTAAAGGCAAAAAGCCGCGTTTTATATCATCTAAGTATTCATATCTTCTTGGGAGTTCGCCGGCAAGATATAGTATTAATAATACTTTAGCCAAATCAGCAGGTTGAAAAGAAAATCTGCCAAATATACTTATTTCTCTTACTGCTTCATTATGAGATACGCCGATAAATGGTGTCAATATTAACAAGGGAATAGCAACAAATAATAAAAGCCAATAACCATATTTACGTAACTTGCTGTAATTAAGCAAATGTGTTATATAAATGATAAAAATACCCCCCAGTATAATGATAAACTGAATAAAAAAGAAATATTCAGTTGATTTGTTAAACCTATATATTAGTGTCCCTGTAGAACTATAAACTGCAGTAAGAGAATAGAGAGATAACATAACAACTATTAACCAAACAGTTTTATCACCTTTAATTTTATCAAGAATTTTTATCATAGACTTTATTATTAATTATTTAAGCATTTCTATATTTCAGCTAAATTTTCTTTTTATCTGAGCAGAGCGGGTTTTTTTTTATAAATTTCTCACTGCTTTTTTAAATTGTTTACCCCTATCTTCATAATCAATAAATAAATCAAAACTTGCACAAGCGGGGCAGAGTAAGACAACATAGCCGGGTTTAGCGAGCCTATAAGCCATTTTAACAGCATCTTCCATATTATTCGTTTCAGAAATATTATTTATTGTATCATTAAAGTTCATTTTTAACTTCGTGTTATCTATGCCAAGACAAATTAAAGCTTTAACCTTTTTAGCAACAATAGATTTAAGGGAATCGTAATCATTACCCTTGTCCAGTCCGCCTGCTATCCATATAACAGGTTTATGCATAGTTTCCAGAGCCCACCAGGCAGCATTTACATTCGTTGCTTTAGAATCATTAATAAATTCAATTCCGACAATATTGGCGACAGACTCAAGCCTATGCTCAATATTTTTATAATCTGCGAGGCTTTCCTGAATAACAGATTTTCTGATGTTGAATATTTTTGAACATATTCCGGCAGCCATTGAATTATAGACATTATGTCTGCCCTGTAATGCTAAGTACTCTATTGTTGTCATATCATTATTTATATTAATTATTATTTGATTATTTTTATTTAAAAAAGCTCCTTCTGCATTAAGCTCTTTTTCTATTGAGAAAGGATATGTTTTAGGGGCTATATTTTTATTTTTTATTTCCTTGTTAATTGTTGTATCGTCTAAGCAATATACAAAACAGTCTTTTTCGTTCTGGTTAGAAATAATTTTGAATTTAGAATTAATGTAATTGTTGAAATTATATTCATATCTGTCGAGATGGTCAGGAGTTATATTTAATAAAACAGAAATATCCGGTTTGAAATTTATTATATCATCTAACTGAAAA
>JAGODS010000081.1 GCA_017998135.1 Bacteroidales bacterium | reverse complement strand
ATTACGACCCGCCACCGCAAAATATTATACAGGGGGTTCTTTTTTAAAAACTTTAAAATATAATGCTTTTATCAATAATACTGGCATTGTTAATCCTGAAAAAAATTATTTAGGACAGTATTAATTTTTATAGATTAAAAAGTTGATATTTATCAAATTTTATCAAATTTTATTGTAATTATTATATGGGTTAAAAATATTGTATAATTTTGCAGCAAAATATATAAATTATGAAACACTTAAATATTTTTACTTTAATTGTTATTTTAATAACACTGTCAAGTACTCCGGTAAATGCTGAAATTATTACTCCCAAGCCTTCAGCTAAGATAGGCGCCCCTGCAAATGGTACTAATCACGTTATTATTGTTTCCTGGACTTGGGATTACGTTACTTATGCTCAATATACAGGAGGTTACGAGGTTTACTGGTCTAAAGACAATTCTAACTGGACTTTTTTATTTAAAACCTATACAAAAACTGTTTTAAATTGTACACACAGCAATATAGGCGATGAGCCCAATATGCCCTATTATTACAGGGTTAGGCTATTGCTGCCTAATGGAACACCTGATACAGACTGGGGTACTATGGCTAACCCTATATATACTGCCTGTGATAATCCTGCCAAACCGCTTTTATCCAACCCTACTCCCAACACTATTGATTTAACTATTCAAAGCGAAACTCCGAAATCTAATCCTAATTATACAACTTATTCTATATATTGCACTACAGTTAAAAAATATGTTCAGACAGACGGCAGTTTAGCCGAACCACCAGTGTTTAGAACCAAAGCCGAGTGGGGAACCGTTAGAATTACCGGACTTAACTCGCAGACCAATTATTGTTTTTACTTAAGTGCGATGAATATGGATGGAGATGTCAGAAATGGTTTTTCGTTGAACCCTTCACCTCTTTATAGTGAGAATAGTTTTGACTGGCAATGTACGCCTGATGATTTGATTCCAGGTGTTGGTTTTCCTGATAAATGCTATTTCGTTAAAAATACTGATAACAATCCTGGTGATAATTACTGGTGGTCGCCTAAATATTATTTACCCGGAACAGGCACTAACTGGGCTATGTTTTCAAACCAGGGAGGGCGTAATTGTCCGACTGATGCTCTTAAGACCGGTTCTATTGCCCAGATATTCATTGCCAGTGTTTATTATCAGATTTTTGCAAGAACACCTGTTATTAACTGCTCAAGTCATAATGATGCTGTTGTTACCTTTGATTTGACAACTATAGACGAACAGGGACACAGTAATGACAGGTTTTATGTAAAGATGCTTATCGGTGCTCAGGAATACGACCCGATAACTCCAAACAGCATTTATTATCTTAAAGGATTATCAAGGAATTGTGAGAGAGTGGAACTGGCTTTTAACCTTAAACCTTTTACTAATACTCAGAAACAAAAAGTTTATTTTAAACTTTATGGTGAAAATTATAATACGAATCCACAGCAGACTAAGCCATGGGGAGTTACTTTTGATAATTTTGGCGTCTGGGATTATGATACAACAGGGACCTTACAACTCAGTTGCCTGTCAACAGGTAAACCTTGTCCCTTGCCACTTATTACCAAACAACCTGAAAATGCAAGTGTTTGCGAAGGTCAAAATGCCGTATTCTATATTACAGCCAATAGCAATGGAGGAGGAATGCTCAGTTATCAATGGATGAAAGATGATAATAATATTCAAAATGCTACTGGTTCATCTTATACTGTTACCAAGGTCAATCAGTCTTCATCAGGTCTATATTCCTGCAGGATTACTACACCTTGTGGCGAGGTGCTTTCTAATACAGTTGAAATACTAATCAAAGCCAAACCGTCTGTTTTTACTGCACCTAAAAGCCAGGAAGTTTGTACTGACCAGGAGGTTGTTTTTAATGTACTTGCTACCGGGGCTGACCCTAAAACTTATAAATGGCAAAAAAATGCTAATGATATTGCAGGAGCTACAAATAATATATTTAGCATTAATAAAACTCAGATGAACGATGCAGGTTCATATACCTGTATTATTACTAATGATTGCGGGAGTATTACTTCTGATAATGCTATCCTTACTGTTAATGATTGTAATTGTGTGCCGCCTGTTATTACTGTTAAAGTAAACAATTTTGTTGGCGAATTTGTTTATTGCAGCAGGGGAGGTGGTGGAGAACAATTACCCCTCACGGTTGAAATTACAGGAGGTTCAGGTTGTTCGGGCGGTTGGGAATTTTGCTGGTTTAATGGAATTAAATATTGGGACGGAATAGGATTTAATTCGGATTTTGAATTATGGAACGAAAGCTACACTAATGCTAAAGCAACTGCTAAATTAGGACTTAATAATTATAAAGTAAAAGCACGCTGTAAGAGTTTTGAATCCTGTATCAGTACTTATGATGCCAAAGCTATTGTAATGGTTTCTACCGGTTTATTCGCCAAAATCATACCGCCTGTCAATGGATTGCAACATAATATATATGTGAGTTGGACTAATATAACAGGATCTGATGGTTATTTTCTTGAATATTCCAATAATAAAATTGACTGGTTTAGTCTTTATCAGGGCGAAAAACCTTATTTTATTCATAATACAGGTGATGCTCCCAATATGATTTATTATTATAGATTAAGAGTATTTAAGGGTAATGTTTTTTGTGACTGGATTTCAAGTTCAAATTATGTTTATACTGCTTGTGATTTTCCTATTTTATTTGTTGATAACCCTACTTCCAATACTATAGATTTGCAATTATTACCTGAGCAACCTGTTGAAAATCCTGCATATACTAAGTATGCTATCAAATGCCAGACTACTAATCAATATGTTCAGATAGACAGCAGTTTAGGTTTAAAAGATACATTCTTAACCAAAGCCGATTGGGGAAAAATTACTGTAAAGAACCTTGAAGAAGGTAAAGAATATTGCTTTTATGCTTTGGCTAAAAATGAACAGGGAAACATTCAGTCTGAAGGTCCTGAACTTAGTTATTGCGAGACCACTGTAGGCGGATGTATCCCGCCTTCAGCAAAGGATAGTTCTCTTTTTATTTACAGACAGGAGGGAGAAAGTTTAAAACTTAGTTCTAATTGCAAAGGAACTAAACCTTTTACTTATCAGTGGCTTAAAAATAATATAGAAATTCCGGGTGCCACTAATTCAGTTTTTGAAATAAACAACCTTTTAAAATCTGATTCAGCTAATTACTACTGTCTTGTTCATAATAATTGCGGTGATATTAAAATGTTAATCGCTTTGCTTAGCATTGGTGATAAACCTGCAATTCAGGGAGATATTACTTATGACAATATTTATAATACTCCTATGACTTTCAGTAACGTTTATTTAAAAAATGAACAGGGCGATAGTGTTGATACGGTTCAGACTACTTCTTCAGGATCTTATCTTTTTAGTAATGTGGCTAATGGCAATTACTCTCTGGATATTACTTCAGCCAAAGCTTTTAAAGGTAGTAATCCTATTGATGCTCTGATTATTAATCGCTATTTTATTGGTAAATATAATTTTACTAATGCATTAAGAAAAAAAGCTGCTGATGTTTCTTTTGATAATAAAATTAATCCTATTGATGCTCTTATGATAAACAGGCGTTTTATTGGTATTTTAAAGAAGTTTAACTCAGGCGACTGGCTTTTTGAAAAGAGTGGAATTTTAACAGTAGAAAATAATAATGTTATTAAGAATTTAAAAGCTATATGTTATGGTGATGTCAATGGCTCTTATCCACCCTCTAAGAAAATTATTTCAGGAATAGAATTTTCTGAAAAAGGTTCTTTATTAATAGATAAATTAAAAGTGATAAATATGCCTGTTTTTATTAATAGAGATCTCAAACCCGGTGCGATTGGTTTAATTTTGAATTATAATAAAGATTTGATTAATATTATAGGTGTTGAATCAGTTTTAGATGGATTGATTTACAATATTGAAAGCGATAAACTTTCTCTTGCCTGGTCAGCTCTTGATAATTACCCCGATTTAAAAGCCGGGGATGTTTTATTAACTTTAAAAGTTGAAATTTCTGATAATATATTATCTACACCCATTTCTCTATTCATTCCTCAATATGCTATTATGGCTGATATAGATGCAAACGAAATTTCAGGCTCTATGTTAAGTTTACCAAAGATAATATTTAATGATAATTACAGTTTTGAACTCGGGCAAAATTATCCTAATCCTTATAATGAAAATACAAAAATTTCATATACATTACCAGGAGAAGGAAAGGCTAAATTATCAATATTGAACCTGCTTGGCGAGGAAATTAATATAGTTTTAAATAAGATACAGTCTGCTGGTAATCATTCAATTGAAATTGATAACGAAGGTCTTGAAGCAGGTTTGTATTTTTATAAACTTGAATTTATAGGAAAAGATAAAACCTGCTCACAAACAAAAACTATGATTATTGTTAGATAATTCATTGATATTCATTTTAAAAATATAAACAATATTAATTTATTAACAATAATACAACAGCATAATAACACCTATACAACACCTATGAATTAATCTTTTTTCTATGCAATTTAATTAGATGCTTATTTGCTAAATAAAATATAACACTATTCTTTGCTTGTCGTTAGTTTTAGCCAACTGACAAAAGCCCATAACAATCAGGCTTTTGCCCAATATAGTAAAATCTAAAAAATATTGATTTGTATTCCTGCAGAGAAACGGGATAATTCAGGATATTTATAATGTGGGGTTTGAAATAAATCAGAAAGACGGTATTTGCAAAATACGACATATCTGTTAAAACCTATATTTACTAAAAGCCCGTAATTGTATTTATTAATAAAACCATAATTATATGAAGCAATTTTATAATTTACATCATCATTAGAATCTGTATATTTTTTAATATGTTTGGATTTGTAATTTAAATCGCCGAAGATCCCAATATCTAAATAATTACCAATATGGTTGCCTCTTTTTTTTATGTTTAACCTGTTGTAATATGTAAATTCAAGAGCATTAAAATTGAATTTTTCTATTTTATTTTTTGAATTATCAGGAAAAACAACGGAATCATTTTTTTTAATATAATATGAATAAATATCATATTCAAGGCTAAATCCCATAGCATAATACTGGTTAATTTTTAACTTATATTTAATTCCATAAAAGGCATTAATAGATTTTATATTATTCAAATCAATTTTTTTACTGTCATTTTTACCAATTATCCAACCAATACCTGCAAATTGATGAAAATAATTAAGCCTGTTTTTTCCCCATTTTTTAATAATTGTATCTTTGGCTACATCTTTTTGCATTAGTATATTTTGAGAGAATAAATTGATGTTCAAAAAGCTAAAAACAAATAAGATAAAGCATATTTTTTTCATATATTAAATATTTTAATCAGGTTACAAAAATAATAATACCTTTGTAAACTGAAATTTTTTATTATTTTATATCAATGAACAAGGTAAAAATAGAAATTTTAAGCAAAGAAGATAAGGAAAGAAAAGGAATAGCTAATTGGCCTGTCTGGACTAAGGAAGTTTCACGTTTTGATTGGTTTTATGATGGAACTGAGCAATGTCAAATACTGGAAGGTGAAGTTATTATAGAAACAGATGAAGGAAATTTTACTGTTAAAGCAGGCGATTTTGTTACTTTTGAAAAAGGGCTAAAATGTGTATGGGATATAAAAAAAGCTATCAGAAAACATTATAATTTTATTTAATTTAAAAAAAAGGTATTATTTGAAAAGAGTTGCCTTAGTCATATTAAACTGGAACGGGAAGAGATTTCTTGAACGTTTTTTACCAGAAGTTGTCAGATATAGCAGTGAATTAGCTGATATAATTATAGCAGATAATGCTTCAACAGATGATTCAGTTTGTTTTTTAGAAAAGATATATCCTGATATAAGAATAATTAAGATTAATAAAAATAGGGGATTTGCAGGAGGCTATGATTATGCACTTAGTCAGGTAGATAATGAATATTATATGTTACTAAATTCGGATATTGAGGTAACGCAGGGTTGGTTAAAACCCTTGATAGAACTGATGGATTCAGACCAGCGAATAGCTGCCTGTCAGCCTAAGATAAGAGCATATAATGATAAAAAGCGTTTTGAGTATGCCGGAGCTGCCGGTGGATTTATTGACAGGTTCGGTTATCCTTTTTGTAGAGGCAGAATATTTTATGAATTAGAAGAAGATAAAGGACAATATGATGATATAAAAGAAATTTTTTGGGCAACAGGAGCAGCAATGTTTATAAGGAAAGAACTATTTCATAAACTTGGCGGTTTTGATGATGATTTTTTTGCTCATATGGAAGAAATTGACTTATGCTGGCGACTTAAAAATGCAGGTTACAAGATTTTGTATTGTCCTGAATCAACAGTATTTCATATTGGAGGAGGTACGTTACCCAAAAATTCTTCAAAAAAAACCTATTTGAATTATAGAAACAACTTAGTTTTACTATATAAGAACTTACCTAAAAGCAGGTTAATACCTGTTGCAATTATCAGGGTAATTCTTGATTTTGCGGCGATGTTAAAATTTTTATTCGGCAATGGATTTAAAGATGCCTTTGCAGTAGTTAAAGCTCATACTTATTTTATTTTTAGATTTAACAGGATTAGAAATAAAAGAAAAAAACAAATTCCCGTGAGCTTTTTTAGTGAAATATATAAAGGTAGTATAGTTGTTGATTTTTTTATAAAAAAAATTAAACGGTATTCTTTATTGAAATTCAGATAATTTTGATGTTTTTTATAATTAGTATCTATCTATAAAGTCTGAAATTTTAAAATTATTACTCAGAGTTGCTTTGATAATACGCATATTTACAAATAGATATTGTAAATGTTCCCCAAACAAATTCAATATTAGGTATAAACATTAATTAATATCTTGCTTTTGATTTAATTTTTTCCATATAAAATACACGGGGATACCAAGCAAAACAATGATTAACCCAGGCCAGGTGTATTCAGGTTTATAAATAAGCAGAAAAAACATCACAATCACAGCAAGTATAATATAAATTAGAGGCAGTACAGGATAACCAAAAGCTTTGTAAGGGCGCTCAGTATCAGGCATCTTCTTTCGTAAAATAAAAATACCAGCTATAGTTAAAACGTAGAAAATTAACACAGCAAAAACAACATAGTCAAGTAACTGTCCATAAGTACCCGAAAGGCAAAGCATAGAAGCCCAAATACCCTGTATTATTAATGCAGTTTTAGGTACCCCTTTTGAATTAAGTTTACCGGTATTTCTAAAAAACAATTTATCCTGAGCCATTGCATAATAAACCCTTGCACCTGCAATTATCAGACCGTTATTACATCCAAAAGTAGAGATAACAACCAAGACAGCCATAATTAAAGCGGCAGAATCACCAAAGATACTGCTCATAGCAGCCGTACCAAGCCTGTCATTTGTCGCAAATTGCATTCCTCTTTCAAATACCGTAGCTCCTTCAGCAGAACCTCTTAAAGGTAAAACAGTAATATAAACATAATTAGCAAGCAGGTATATAATTGTTACTATTAAAGTTCCTAAAAATAAACTTAATGGAATTGTACGTTTCGGGTTTTTAACTTCTGCTGAAGTAAACGTTATATTATTCCAGGCATCTGAAGTAAACAGTGAACCTACCATAGACATTGCAATTGCAGCAGCAATAGCCAGAAAGCCTAAATTAAGAAAGTTAGTATTTTTAATAGCATTCGTATCCCAAAAAATAGCTTTGTTTAAAGAAATTGCATCATAGTTTTTTGCAATAAATAAACCGATAATAATGAATAAGATAAGAACAAGAGTTTTAGTATATGTAAAAATGTTTTGTATATATTTACCTGTTTTTATGCCTTTTGTATTAATATAGGTTAAAAAAAGAACTGAGCTTATCGCAACAATATGAACATTATTAAATTTAATAAACCCAAGATTAAGCCAGACTCTGCTTTCGGAAATTGCGGGAAATAGAACACCTGAGAATTTTGCAAAAGCCATAGCAACCGCCGCAATAGTACCTGCCTGTATAACAAGAAATAAAGTCCATCCGTATAAAAATCCGAATAAAGGATTATAAGCTTCCCTTAAATAGATGTATTGTCCACCGGCTTTTGGAAATAAAGAGGCTAATTCGCCATAACTTAATGCTGCTATCATTGTCATAATGCCTGTAATAATCCAGGCAAGCATAAGCCAACCCGGGGCAGCAAGTATTCTTGACATATCAGAGCTCACTATAAATATGCCTGAACCTATCATTGACCCTATTACTATTGCTGTAGAATCAAAGAGATTTAAACTCTTTTTAAAACTGTATTCTTGTTCTTTCATTTGAATATTTTAATGTGGACAAAAATAAAAATAAATTTGTCTTATTAGATAAATAATTTATTAATTATCATTTTATCAGTGTTTAATATATTCCTGAAATGTATTATCCGAATATAAAATAATGATTTTTTGTATTTGGTTAATAGGATTTTGGGTTTGAACAGAAGGAATATTAATTTGATGAGTTTCAGCAGGAGCATCAGAGGGGCTGGCTATTTCAACAGGAATTTGTTGAGAAGGCTTATTTATTTCATTAATAGGAATATCTTCAGTTTTATCCTTCTCTATTTTTATAGCAGGCTGGTCAAAAAGAGTCTGTTCTTTATACATATTTCCTTTACCAAAAATTAGCCAATCTGTTTGTATTTCCGGATAACGGCTAATAATTTTTTGTATAAATTCAAGACTGGGTTTGTTTCTACCAGATAGGAGGTGGGATATACTTGATCTTTGAACACCAATTTCATCAGCAAAATTTGAAGCTGTTATATTTTTTATTTTTATAAGATATTGAACTCTGGATAATATATCATTATTTTCCATATATGTAAATTGTAAAAAATTTTACAAATGTAATAAGTTTTATAATACAAAAAATAATAATTTACAAGTTACAATTGTAACAATTATTAAGCCTATATTATTTTATTAAATAAAAAGATTAATTAGTATTATATAAACTATTGTAAAACAAAAATTAATATTAATAAATAAAGAGATGATAAAAAAACTACATTAAATATAGTATATCTTTAATGTATAACTTTAAATAAATATATTAAAATACTGGTTTAAAATGAAATAATAAAATATATTTACAATTATAATAATAATTTACAATTTTTATTATTTACAAAAGTAAATTAATAAAAAAAGTGTAGTTTTTACATTTGTAAATTGTTATAAAAAGAGGATTAATTTACAAATGTCATTATATAAATTTAATTATTTAAGGAATAAAAAAATGCAATTTTTTCAAAATTTAGCAGGTAAGCTTATAATAATACAGGTTAAATATAATGAATTTTATTCTATAATTTAAATGAATAATTCTTATATTAGTTCATTATAACAAACAAAATTCTTTTGATTAATTTCATTCGGGAAATCCAAAAAATTATTTTTTTTAAATTTTTCTATTGATATTTATTCTCTACGAGATAAATTATAATATTATATTTATCTGAATAACAGGAATATTTATTAAAAATATTGAAATAAAAAGTTATTAGGGAGTAATAATTAAAAA
>JAGODS010000080.1 GCA_017998135.1 Bacteroidales bacterium | reverse complement strand
GTATTAATAAATATGTCTAATTTTGCACTGAAAATTTTTTAAAATGAAATATCCATTAAATACTATAGAAGAAGCGATTGAGGATTTTAAACTGGGAAAAATAATCATCGTTGTTGATGATGAAGACAGAGAAAACGAAGGCGATTTTATCACTGCCGCTGAAACTATAACCCCGGAAATAGTCAATTTTATGGCTATTCAGGGCAGAGGGCTAATCTGTGCCGCAATTACAGAAGAACGCTGTGATGAATTACAACTGGAACTTATGGTGCCTAAAAACACTTCTTTCCATAATACTCAATTTACTGTTTCAGTTGACCTTATTGGAAGAGGTTGCACAACAGGTATTTCTGCTGCCGACAGAGCTAAAACAATTATTGCTCTATCCGATTCTGCTATAAAACCTGAAGACCTCGGAAGACCCGGGCATATTTTCCCATTAAAAGCTAAAAAACACGGCGTTCTCAGACGTACTGGACATACTGAAGCAGCTATTGACATTGCCAGGCTTGCCGGTCTTAAACCAGCCGCTGCTCTTGTTGAAATTATGAACGATGACGGCTCTATGGCTCGGCTTCCTGAACTTGTTAAAATTGCTGAAAAATTTAACCTCAAAATTGTTACTGTTAAAGACCTCATTTCTTACAGATTAAAAAATGAAACCCTTATACAAAGAGAAGATACTGTTTTACTGCCTACTGAAATAGGTAATTTTAATCTTACTCCTTACAGACAAATTTCTGACGATACTCCCCATCTCGCTATTACTAAAGGCAGTTGGGAAAAAGACGAACCTATACTTGTAAGAGTTCATTCTTCCTGCGTTACTGGAGATATTTTCGGCTCTTACCGCTGCGATTGCGGTCCTCAGTTACATATTGCTATGTCTATGATTGAAAAAGCCGGTAAAGGAATTATTCTATATATGAACCAGGAAGGCAGAGGTATTGGACTGCTTAACAAATTAAAATCTTATTATCTGCAGGAACACGGAAGAGATACGGTTGAAGCTAACTTAGAACTGGGTTTTAAACCTGATGAAAGAGATTATGGGATTGGCGCCCAGATACTTCGCGATTTAGGTGCCGCTAAAATTAAACTTATTAGTAATAATCCTACTAAAAAAGCTGGGCTACTCGGTTATGGTATTGAAATAATTGAAAATATTCCTATTATCGTTCCTCCTAATGAATATAATTTTAAATATCTTGAAACTAAACAGAAAAAAATGGGTCATTCACTTGACTTTAATATCTGATTTTTGAGATTATTATAAAATAAAACATTATTATTTTATTGTCTCCCCGGGGGGAATCGAACCCACGACCCACTGATTAAGAGTCAGTTGCTCTACCATCTGAGCTACGGAGAGTAATATTTTTACGCCTGCAAAATTATTAAATATCTCGTAATTATATAATAATACTCTATAAATCTTTACACAGGTAAATATAATACCTTAATTAATAACAAATAATGTATTTATTAATGCCCATCCATAAAGTCTGTTTTATTTTTTCTTTGCGATTTTTTGTGCTTTATTCTTTGAGTTATTTGTGGTTAAATATATTATTTTAACCTTATCAAAAAAATTATTTCCTTAATATAATAAATATAGTATTTTTACGTATATAGTATAAACTTTTATACTCCTATTTTATGAAAAAAGCATTAACAGAAACCAATTTTAAATTTAAAGGTCAAACTTCATTCTATAAAGGCAAAGTAAGAGATGTATATACTATTGATAACAATTTGCTTATTATGGTTGTCAGCGACCGAATTTCTGCCTTTGACGTTGTGTTACCCAAAGGTATTCCTTTTAAAGGACAGGTGTTAAACCAGATTGCAGCCGAATTTCTTGACAGTACTAAAGATATTGTCCCAAACTGGAAACTCGCAGTTCCTGACCCTATGGTTATGGTAGGCAGGTATTGCCAACCTTTTATGGTTGAAATGGTCATCAGGGGCTATCTCTCTGGACACGCCTGGAGAGAATATAAATCAGGAAAACGTCTTATCTGTGGTGTTAATATGCCTGATGGTATGAAAGAAAATGATAAGTTTCCTCAACCTATTATCACGCCTACTACAAAAGCTCTTGTAGGTCACGACGAAGATATTTCTAAAAACGAAATTTTAACTCAGAATTTAGTCAGTAAAGATGACTACGAAAAGCTTGAAGCTTATACATTGGCTTTATTTAACAGAGGTACTGAAATAGCTGCTAAAATGGGACTTATTCTTGTTGATACAAAATACGAATTTGGTAAAGCAGACGGACAAATATACCTGATTGACGAAATACACACCCCCGATTCGTCAAGATATTTCTATAAAGAAGGTTATGAGGAAAGACAGAAAAATAACCAGCCGCAAAAACAACTCTCTAAAGAATTTGTTCGCGAATGGCTTATTGAAAGAGGATTTCAGGGTAAAGAAGGTCAGCAAATACCTCCTATGGATGAAAGCTTTGTTAATTCAGTTTCTGACAGATATATCGAATTATTTGAAAATATTACAGGTAAACAATTTATTAAACCTGAAAACACTGATGTTTTAAACAGGGTTGAAAATAATATCAAGACTTTTCTTAAATCTTTTTAAGTTTTAATACATTAAAAAATCAAAAGGTGAACTATTAATCTTACGCTTTCATTAATTAGTGTCCATCCATAAACTAAAAAAAATTAAAAATCATTTACCGCAAAGCCCTCAAAGTCAATCGCAAAGAAACGCAAAGAAAATTCAAAATCCGACTTTATGGATGCACACTAATTATTCATAGCTTATTATTAGATACCTTTATTGATTTTTAATAATAATAAAATAATTTGTTTATATATTAATAGTTCCTTTAAAAACACTAACAACTTCGCCTGATAGCCATATATCAGAGTAACAATTTGCATTATTTTTAAACTTAACCTTTAATTCACCACCTAAGGTTTTAACCTTAATATCTGTATTGCTTACATATTTAGCAGTAAAAGCTGCTATAGCAGAGGCAACAACTCCTGTGCCACAGGATAAAGTTTCGGCTTCAACTCCCCTTTCATAAGTTCTAACTAAAATGTGCTGCTTAAATATTTCAACAAAATCAACATTGATTCCTTTTTCAGCAAAAGCTTTGCTATATCTTAATTTAGCTCCTTCACTGAAAACATTTAATTTATCAACATTCTCAGTAAAAACTACCAGATGAGGCGAACCTGTATCAATTATAAAAGTATTTTTAGTTTTGATTATATTTTTAACATCCTGCATTTGCAGTTTTATATTATAAACATTATCCTTAAATGAAAGCAACTCCGCACAATGCTTACCATCATAAGCTTCAAAAGTAGTCTTTTTACTAATAATTTTCAGTTGCTGTGCAAAAGCAGTAATAGCTCTGCCTCCATTACCACACATTGTGCCTAATCCACCATCAGAATTATAATAGTGCATAGTAAAATCAAATTCAGTATTTAAAGAAAGCATAATCAATCCGTCAGCACCAATACCTTTACGTCTGTCGCAAAGCAATGCAATAGTCTTTTTATCAGGATTAATTTTTCCCTTCCTGTTATCAAGCATAATAAAATCGTTGCCTGTAGCCTGAAATTTTGTAAAGTCAAGTTTCATAAATAAGGAACTTCGTTAAGTTTAGTAATAATAATGGGATTATTTAATTTTACAAAAGCTTTGAATAAATCAGTTTTTGTGATAATATAATAATTATCAGGTAAAAACAAATATAAATTATTATCCAAAATCTTATATTTAATAATATCATAATCAAGCATACCGAAAACAATCAGTTTCTTGTTAAAATACTTATAACCTTTAAAATTAAGAGGAGATTTCCAATATTCAACCCGAATAACATTTTTATTTTGACTATTGTCAATAAGTTCATTTTTAATCAGTTCAATATTGTTATTTTCAACAGGTAAAATAAGATCCGTTTCAAATAATAATTCATCTTTAGCAATAACAATATCTTCATTATCATTTTTATTAACAGTAACTTCCCTGATATTATTTTCATTATGCGTTAATACAGAATCATCACTAAGATCCTGAGCCTGGAATATTTTATTAGTGTCAATATTAGTAGGGGGTACGATAAGGGTATTCTTTTTTTTCTCAATACTCTCATTAACTACAACCTGCTTATTTATAGTATCAGTTTCTACAATTTTTTTTGAAATGATAACAGGACGTATTTTATTAATGATTTTCATAAAATAAGGTATATAAAAATCATTTTTTTTACCAATATAAACAAGAGCGGCTCCTGCAAGCAAACCAACAAACAAGCCTAAAAAAAACAACTTCAAACCTGAAGCACCCTTTAACATAAATTATATAAAATAAAAATCTTGCAAAAATAATTGAATTTTAATAATAAAAAGCTAAGATTTATATTTGGCATAAGCATCCACTATTTTAGGTACCAATTTATGACGAATAATATCAGTATGGTCAAGGTAAATAAATTCAATGCCATTAATATCTTTAAGAATTTTAGCAGCCTGAATAAGACCTGAAGCATTAGATTTAGGAATATCAATCTGGGTAATATCTCCAGTAACAATAAATTTAGCATCCTTACCCATCCTTGTAAGGAACATTTTAAGTTGATTTTCAGTACAATTCTGAGCTTCGTCAAGAATAGCACAAACATTATTTAAAGTTCTGCCCCGCATATAGGCAAGAGGCGCTATTTCAATAATACCATCATCAATATAAGCAGCGAGCCTTGCAGCAGGAATCATATCTCTCAACGCATCATAGAGGGGCCGCATATAAGGGTCTAATTTTTCCTTCATATCACCGGGTAGAAAACCGAGATTTTCTCCAGCTTCAACAGCAGGGCGCGTAATGATAATACGTTTAATTTCTTTATTTTTCAAAGCTCTCACAGCAAGCGCAACAGCAGTATAGGTTTTCCCAGTTCCAGCAGGTCCGATAGCAAAAATCAAATCATATTTATCATAACTTTCAACAATACGAATCTGATTAGCTGTTTGAGCTTTAATAGCATTGCCGTCCTTACCGTACAAAATGACTTCATCATTTCCTTTATGAACTTTGGGTTGATTGTTCAAAATATTTTGAATATCCTGCTGAGTGAGTTGATTGTAATGTTCAAAATGACTAATCATCAATTTTAATTTAACTTCAAAACGCATTATCTCATTTTCATCCCCAATAAGTTTTAAAGTTTCTCCGCGAGATACAATTTTTAATTTGGAAAAACTTGTCCTGATGATATCTAAATTTATATGATGTATCCCAAAAAAAGACCTTAAATCAATTGAACCTAAATTAATTATTTTTTCAGACATAGAATAAAATTTTGAATGTTGAATGATGAGTGTTGAATGATGAATGTTGAATGATGAATGATGAATTATGAATGATGAATGTTGAATTTTTAATGTTAAACTAATTATTTGCAATATTTTTGGATATTATAATTAGCTTCGTTAAGTCCTAAAGCAAGAGCGTTATGCCAGTCAGAGCAGGCGCCAGTAAGGTCATTAAGCTTAAGTCTTGCAGTAGCTCTATTATTAAAAGCCTGAGGAATATCGTTTTTAATAGATAAGGCTTTGGAGAAATCATTGTAAGCGCCATTATAATCCTTAGTTTCTAACTTAAGATTACCGCGGTTATACCAGGTTTCAAAATTTGAAGGATTAAGACTAAGCGCTTCATTGTAATCTTTAAAGGCATCTTGAAATTCCTTATTATTTTTTCTTGCAATAGCACGAGTAATATAAGCAGGTTCAAGCGACTTATTAATAGCAAGTGCCTGCGAACAATCGTAAATAGCTCCTTTGAAGTCTTTTAAACTCATTTTAGCCAGCGCCCTATTATAAAAAGCGTACTCAGACGATGGTTTTAATTTAACAGCAATATTAAAATCCTCAATAGCTTCGTTATAAAGTCCTAACCTATTTTTCAACTGCGCCCTATTATTAAAAGCCATATCATCTTTTGGATTTAGCTCAATTGCCTTATTATAATCCTGCATTGCATTATCATAATCGCCAATATCATCTTTAGCATTTCCCCTATTAACATAAGCATAATAATCAGCAGGATATTTATTAATTATATCATCATAAAAAGTAATATTATCCTTCCAAAAATCAAGCCTGTTAAAAGTTTTAACAGAAAATAAAATTGCAAAAACAACAAGGGCAAACACATAACCCTGAACAACCTGCTTATTCGCCTTTATAATTCTGTCTTTAAGTAAACAGTATATATGACCGCAGATAAAGAAAAATCCTGTATAAGGCAAATAAGTGTATCTTTCAGAAACCAAAGCCTTGCCTACTGGGACAACCATCAATACCACAGAAATAGAAACAAGAAAGAAAAGCAATCCGAATATAAGAATCCTTTGCACTGCTTTAGCCCTTATTACAATAAAAATAATAGTAATGACTATTAAAGGAGATAAATAATAGATAGCAGGCAAAAAACCATTTACTTTAGCGGGAAAAGAATGCAGAGCGGCAAGTTTGAACGGTGCAATTAATTTTACTATATAAAAAGAAATACTATAATTAAGCATAAAAAACCTGTCAACAAAAGAAGTATTAACTATTTGCTGATTAATTGCACCAGAATCCTTTTGCGAAATAAGAGCTACGATACCAAAAGCAAGAGAAAGCAAAAGAAAAGGAATTTTTTCAAGGACAATTCTAAAAGAGAACTTCCGTTGCAGCAGGTAATCAACCAGCAAAAGAACCAAAGGCAAGGTAACAGCCATTGACTTGGATAATAAAGATAATAAAAAAGAAAATAAAGCAAGTATAAAAAAAAGGCTTTTATTCTTATTCTGAAGATAATTAATATAGAATATAAGAGCGGCAAGATAAAAGAAAGAATAAAGTAAATCCTTACGCTCAGCAATCCAGGCAACAGACTCGACGTGCATAGGATGAATAGCAAAAAACAATGCTGATATTATAGCTATTTCTATTCTTTTGAAAAGTTTAAAACTTAATATATAAATAAGAAATATGTTAAACAGGTGTAAAATAAGATTAGTGGTATGAAAAACTCTGGCATTAAGAGTAGCGCCCCCCAAAGCATAATCTATTGAATAAGAAAGCATAGTTAGAGGATGATAATTACCCAGATAAAACTTAGTAAAAAAATTCTGAATATTTGCAAAAGACAATGATGTAATATCTATGTTATTAACGACATAACCATCGTCGTCCCAATTTAAAAAATCATTATTCAATGATTTGAGAAATATAAACAATGTAAAAACAATTATTCCAAAAACATAAGGGTAATAAAACTTAGAACGTTTAATATTTCCGCTTTTAATATTTTTTGCTCTGCTCATTAAAAAAATAATTAAGTGCAAATTTATAACTATTATTTATTTCTATCCAAAAATCAAATATTATAAATAGTATTTAGTATTGGGTATTGAGTATTTTCAAATTATTAAATTAGCACATTAGCATCAGCAATAAAAGCTTTATATCTTTGCAAAAAATTTTTACAAAAGATGGGCTTTAGATTACAGATTATATTAATAATATTTCAATTAATTATTATAAAAATTACTCTAAGTCAGGAAATAATAAAGGATACCATAAAAGCTGAAGAAGTTGAAATCATTTCGGGCAGAATACCCTATATTTATAATGAAAGCAGCAGAGTAGTCAAAAATATAATACAAAAGGAAATAGAACAAATGCCTGTCAAAAGTGTTGAAGACATATTAAGAACAATTTCAGCCATTGATGTCAGGAGCAGAGGTATAGCCGGTGTGCAGTCTGATATATCAATAAGAGGCGGTTCTTTTGAACAGCAAACCATTTTACTTGACGGTATGCGTATAAACGACCCTCAAACAGGACATTATACCTTAAATCTTCCTGTGAGCAGCGAAGATATTGAAAGTATAGAGATACTTGAAGGCGCAGGAGCAAGACTTTACGGGTCAAATGCATTCAATGGGGCTATAAACATTATCACAGGGAGCGGACAGCCAAAAAGTTTAAAAGCTTTCATCTCGGGCGGAGAATATGGTTTATTCTCAACAGGGATTTCAGGCTCTTATACTGCCAAAGGATTTAAAAATTTTGCTGCTTTAAGCAAAAGCACCTGTAACGGATATAAAAAAAATACCGATTTTGACATATTAAATATGTATTATAAAGGCTCTTACAATATTAATACTTTAAGTATAGGCTTAATAGCAGGATATAATGACAAACAATACGGAGCCAATAGTTTTTATACTCCCAAATATCCTGAGCAATTTGAGCATACAAAAACAGTTTTTTTTGATTTGCAGATTAAACAAGGCAATAGATTCAAAAAACTGCTTCAGGTTTATAAAAGACGAAACAATGATAAATTTGAATTATTCAGGGATACAGCCCCTATATGGTATAAAAACCATAATTACCACCAGACCGATGTGAATGGTATTAATGCAGGTTTTATTTATAATTCATCACTTGGTAAAACAGCTTTAGGTCTGGATATAAGAGAAGAAAAGATAATGAGCAATGTACTGGGCAAAGCAATGACAGAAACAATCTCAGTTCGCAACGAAAACAACGCTTATTACAGCAAAAAAGATTCAAGAATAATAAGAGAATTTTATATAGAGCATAATTTAGAAATTAAGAAAATAATTTTATCTGGCGGCATATTATTCAATAAAACCAGTTCATTTAGTTCTGTCTTATATCCCGGTTTTGATTTTAGTTATGAGTTTAAACCGGGACAGAGATTTTTTGCGACTATAAACAAGACTTTACGTATTCCTACTTACACAGAGCTTTATTACGAAGGACCAACAAATACAGGTAATCCAGCCCTACTCCCCGAATCGGCAATTAACTTTGAAACAGGTATTAAATCCTTACATAAAACTTATATAGAAAGTGGGTTTTCTGTATTCTACAGTATGGGTAAAAACATAATAGACTGGGTCAAAACCAACAGTGAGGATAAATGGGCAAGCAAAAACCACACAAAACTCAATAGTAAAGGCATCGGATTGTGGCTTACTTTGAAAAAAGAAATATTTAAAGATAAATTAAGATTTATAGAAAACCTTAAAATTAGCTATAATTACATTGATTGTAATAAAAACAGCGGGATTTATATATCCAATTATGCTTTGGATTACTTGAAGCATAGGACAGTTATTACCTTAAAGCACAAGATATGGAAAAACATATCAGGCAGTTGGATATATAGTTATAACTATCGTGCGGGCAACTATACAGCATACCCTTCGGGTATAGAAACAAAATATCAGCCATATCAATTACTTGACGGTAGAATTTCGTTTAAGCATAAAATATTTCAACTTTATATTGAAGCAAGTAATATTTTTGATATTAAATATAATGACATTGGGAACATAGAATTACCCGGCAGATGGTTAAAAGCGGGAATTATAATTAAGCTACCATCCTAACACCCCTGCGGGGTTTTTTGGAAATTTTCATTATTTTTCTTTGCGTTACTTTGCGTTGAACTTTGCGTTACTCGTATCTTTGCAAAATTAAAAAACATATGATAAATACAATGCAAATAAATAAGAAAAAAGCTATCTTAGAATTAAATCAGATAAAGAACAATTATCTTTGCAAAAATACAAATAAATTGTTTAT
>JAGODS010000079.1 GCA_017998135.1 Bacteroidales bacterium | reverse complement strand
AACAGCTCCTGTATTTAATGGTGTCCACTGAGAAAAAGAACTTAAAGTAAAAAATAAAGCAAAAAAGCTACAAAAAATAAATTTTTTCATTTTTAATAAATTAATTAAATGCCTACTTAAATATATGGCATCGGCATTCCATTTTTTTAAATAAGATTATTTAATAATTGATTTTTAAACAAAAAATTTAAAAAATCACTTGCAAAAATAATAAAAATAATAATTGGCAACTTCATTATCTCAATAAAATATTTTAAACAAAACGAAATGAAACACCCTAAGGAGAGTCAATATAAGTATATGTATTTAGGCGTAATAATTTGAAATTATTGTGTTTTTACCTTGTTCGCTAACACTCTTTTATTATTCATATTTATGCTTAACCTAATTTATTCATGATTTTTTTCAATAAAATACATCTCCCGCAGATTTCCCAGATTTTCGCTGATATTAATTTTTCTGCGTTTATCTGCGTTATCTGCGGGAACTAAGCGAAGCGATCTCATAAGCACCTATAAAATTATATAATATAGCGAATAAACTCTAATGAGTAACTTTTTTGTAAGAATTATAAAGGTTAAATGTTATATACAAACTATATCGCCCTTTCAGGGCTGGATATTTTGTATGAATAAAAAAGACAATTCAGGAGAGAAAATTAATAAGGTTAAACGCCACCTATATAAATACACCCTGAGCAAGAGTCTCTGCTGGCGCCGGTTACGCTGCTTAAACAGTTGATTTCGTTTCTTAATCTTAAAACTCCAAGAAAGGCAAAGACTAAGGCTTCTTTAAAATTTATAACATCTGCATCGGGAATAATTATTTTATTCTTTGAATAAGCTTTAAATCTATCAATAAGGAAATCATTATAAGCCCCGCCGCCAGTAATCAGGATTTTTTTATCTAAACCAGGAATTGCCTCGTTAAGCTGTGCCGCTATATGTTCCGTAATAGTCCTTAATTTATCATTTACAGGTATCTCATATTGAGCAAGTATAGGTATAAAATTCTTTTCCAGCCACTCAATACCGAGACTCTTGGGTCCTGTAGTTTTATAAAAATCAAGTTTGTTAAGTTCATCCAATAAAGCATTACAAACTAAACCTGAGCTTGCCAATTTTCCTTTATTATCAAACTTTTCATTCAATTCGGCAGCCAGCCTGTTGAGTATAATATTAACCGGACAAATATCAAAGGCTATTCTTTTAGACTGATTATCATAAGATATATTTGCAAAACCGCCCAGATTAAGACAGTAATCGTACATAGAGAAAAGCAACTTATCGCCAATAGGAACCAATGGAGCGCCTTGTCCGCCAAGATTTACATCAAGTGTTCTGAAGTCGCTTATAGTTGTTATGCCTGTTGTTGCAGCTATAGCCGAACCTGCACCTAATTGGAAGGTAAATTCTTTACCAGGCTGATGATAAATAGTATGTCCGTGTGAGGCAATAAAATCAGCTTGTATTTTATTTTTTTCAATAAATCTGTTAACTCTCAAACCCAGCTCTTTTCCATAAGCATTGTGCAGCTCAATCAATTCAGCTCCAGATTTGGAATGTATAGTTTTTAATTTATTTAACCATTCTATACTATATTCTACTGTCTCTGCTTTAATTATTTTAAATTCCCACTTATCTTTTTTTATTAAACTGCAAAAAGCTATATCAAGTCCGTCCATTGAAGTACCGGACATTAAACCTATTACTTTATATTCCATATAATAAAAAGGACGCTGACAAGAATCTGTCAGCGTCCAGCTATTAAGTATTAATATCTATGATTTTACTGGTATATGCTTCAGCGTTTCAAGCAGGTAATTCCAGAATTTATTAACTGAAGCTATGTTAACTTCTTCATCCGGGCTATGAGGAAAACGAATTGTAGGACCAAATGATATCATATCAAAATTAGGATATACACCTCCGAGCAAACCGCATTCCAGACCCGCGTGTATTGCTTTGATATCAGGTGTTCCGCCATATAATTTAATATAAACATCCTTCATAACCTTAAGTATGGCTGAGTTCATATTTGGTTTCCAACCTGGATAACTGCCATCTAAAACTATTTCTGCCCCGGCAAGTTCAAATACGCTACTAATCATCACACCCAAATCATCTTTTGCACTATCAACTGAACTGCGCATCAGACATTGGATAAATATATTATTATTTTCAAATTTAATACTGGCTAAGTTAGTGGATGTTTCTACTAAATCAGGTATAGAATCGCTCATACGAATAACGCCATTAGGACAAGCATAAACCGAATTGATGAATTTCATCTGACTCAGTTTATCCATTACAAAATCAGGATTTTTTGTCTTTTCTGCCTTAAATTTCAGGTCCGGCTCTACATTAGATAATTCAGCTTTAAAAACATTTTCATATTTCTCAATACACTTAATCAAATCCTGTTCTTTATCAGCAGGCACAGTAATAATAGCAAAAGCTTCTCTGGGTATGGCATTACGCAGACTACCACCGTTAAATTCAGATATTCTTACATTATGTTTTATAGTGGCGTGTTTAAGAAAACGATTCATTAATTTATTGGCATTACCTCTGCCGAGAACAATATCCAGCCCGGAATGCCCGCCTTTAAGACCTGTAAGCGATAATTTATAAGCTACAACAGCAGCTTCTGTATTTTCCTTTTTAAAAGTCAGTTTTATATTAGCGTTAGTACCGCCTGCACAGCCGACAAAAAGCTCTCCGTGATGTTCAGAGTCAAGGTTTAATAAAATATCACCTTTTAATAAGCCAGGTTTTAAGCCGAAAGCGCCTGTCATTCCTGTTTCTTCATCAACAGTGAAAAATGCCTCAATCGGGCCGTGCTCTATATCATTGGCTTCAAGCAAAGCCATTGCAGCAGCAACGCCCATACCATTGTCAGCTCCGAGAGTAGTGCCTTTGGCTTTTACTACTTCGCCTTCTATATAGGCATCAATAGGGTCTTTTTCAAAGTCGTGCTGTTTATCGCTATTTTTCTGCGGTACCATATCAAGATGTCCCTGAAGAATCACGACTTTTCTATTTTCCATTCCTTTTGTTGCAGGTTTGCGGATGATAACATTGCCAACTTCATCAACAATAGTTTCAAGTTTCAAATCCTGTCCGAATTTTTTCATAAACTCAATTATCTTTTCTTCCTTTTTAGAAGGTCTTGGTATTTGAGTCAGTTTGAAGAAGTTTTTCCATACTTCTTTTGGTTCTAAATTGATTATTTCTATGCTCATAAATTGCTCCTTTTATAAAAATTATTAAATTAATTGAACTGCTAAATTATAAAAAAATTGTATTAGCTAATTTAAATATTATTAAAAATCCATAAAATTTAACCTCGCCCTAACCCTCTCCTAAAATAAAGAGAGGAAATATGTATTTTTTTAAGATGCCTCATTGAAATCAACAACGGGAAAAGCGATATGATGTTAGAAAATGGCGACGTGGAGTTTTTGGATGGCGACGGATTAATTAGACGAAGCGAGGATGCTTTGCCTTACGAAGAAATTACGATTGTTAGATTTTTTCTTTTTAGATTTGAAAAATTATTTGCTTAGAGGTTGCTCCCTAAAAATTAATTCTAACCCAAAATATTTGTTAATAATACAGGTTAGTATTTATAATATTCAAAATATATTTACTTTTGTAGCAGAAAAAATAATTAAACAGAGTAATAATTAAAACATCAGAAGCTTTTATTTGCTTTTGAAGATTTTTGATATACAGAAGTTATGGATAAATTTGAATCAACTTTTAAAACAATATGCTCACTTGTTGAAGGAAGATAATAAAATACACCCCTATTGTTTTTTTGTTATTTGCAATAATGACGCCTTATAAAGCTTGTAACTTTTTTGTGGGGTATCCTATATTCGTTTATACAGAAAAAAGCAGGCTAACATATATTAAGTATAAAAATTATGAAGGAAGCAATAAATAATAAAAAATACAATAAAATAAAAGTAAACAAGTTATTAATTAAAACATTATTAGATTATGGGGCAATTTAAATTATTTGTTTTAATAATAATAATTTTAGAAGGCTGTGGCAGTGAAAGCAAACCTAAACCTATATCTGAAAAAGAGCTGCAAAGACAATCAATAATTGCAAAAAAAGAGGAACTGAAAAGCAGCGAAAAAACAGTAGCAGATAATAAAGACGTAGTTTCTCTAAGTATAGATAAAAATGATGGAGTAAGCTCAAAGCCAATCAACAAAATTACAAATACTCAACCAGGATTATCAGGCAGTCAGAACAGTATCAATATTAGCAACCCGATAGCTTGTGGAGAAGAGATGCCTCAATATCCCGGAGGAACTGAGGAAATGATTAAATTTATAAAAAACAACCTGCATTATCCTGAGGCAGCGATTAAACAGAAAATTGAAGGTAAGGTTTATGTTAAATTTGTAGTGGATGTTACAGGGGAGTTGAAAGATATAAAAGTAAAAAAAGGTATTGGGGGCGGCTGTGACGAGGAAGCCGTTCGTGTAATAAAGATTATGCCGAAATGGAAACCCGGAAAACAATTTGGTAAAATTGTAGCTGTCAATTTAGTTTTACCTATAAGCTTTAATCTTAATTCAGATAATATAAAAAAATAGTTTATAATATGGAAAAGAAAAAAATAATAATTAAACTACAAGGCTTAAAGCTATATTATAAATGGTATTCATTCCTGTTTTTTATTACTAAAAATAAGCATTATTTTGATAAGAAAATCAGAATAGGCATAATGATATTATCATTAATGACAACTTTAACCGCTTGTCAACAAAGGGAAAATACAGTTAAATCTCCTGTAACTGAACCTAAAAAAGAATTAAAAAAAGATACTGTTGTTAATAAAAATGATACAAGTAATAACACTAAATCCAATCCCAATAAAGGAAAAAATATTAAATTTACTCCGTCAGATTTTGATAATGAGTCTTGCTATGATAAGGTTTCTTGTTATATCGTAATTTCTGATTATGAAGCAACTGATCCAAATAAACCCTATTTAATCGTAGAACAAATGCCTGAATTTCCCGGAGGTGAGGAAAAGTTATTAAAATATTTGCAAAACAATATTGTTTATCCGCAGACAGCTAAAGAAAATAACATAACAGGAAAAGTTTTTGTTACCTTTGTTATCAGTAGAGATGGCGCTGTTAAAGATGTAAAGGTTTTAAAGGGTATTGGAGGGGGCTGTGATGAAGAAGCTGTACGTGTCATCAAAAATATGCCGAAATGGCAACCCGGCAAACAAGACGGAAAATCAGTTGATGTCCGATTTAATCTTCCGATTAAATTTGCTCTACAAGCTAATTAAATGAAAAGGAAATTATCTCATATATCTTTTGAGTCAATTTCTGAATGCAATTTGAATTGCATATACTGCTATAATCACTGGAAATTACCTGGTAATAACACGTCTTTTGCTTATAATCATAAAAAAGCTGTTAAAACTGTACAGGAAGTTTATAAGCAGGCAGATATTAGTCATTTTACTATTACCGGGGGCGAACCTTTATTAAATGATTATATTAGTGAAATAATATTAACTGCTAAAATAAATAATTCAAGCGTTTCAATAATTAGTAACGGTAATGCAGATAAAAATAATGATTATGCACTTTTAAAAGAATTAGATGTTAATTTAATAATGTTTCCTGTTCATTCAGCAAATCCGGATATTCACGATGCAATGACCCGAATAAAAACATCCTGGGAGAATAGTATTAACTCGGTCATCAAAGCGATTTCATCAGGTCTCTATGTTGTCCCTGTTATAGTTCTTACCCGCTTAAATTTTAAAGAAATTAAGGAAACACTGCTCTTCCTCGATTCTATGGGTCTTAAAAGAATATCTGTAAACCGATATAATATTGGTGGCGCCGGGATTAATAATGCCGGAATTTCACTTAATCATTCGGAATTAAGAGAGACATTCACTATTATCAATCAAATTGCAAAAGATTATAAATTGTATATAACCTCTAATGTTTGCACCCCCTTTTGCGTGATTGAACCACAGGATTACCCTTATATTGGTTTTGGTTCCTGTGGCAATGACCAATATAAACGTCCTATAACTCTTGATATAAATGGAAATATAAGGGGATGTAATCATTCACCGGTAATAGCAGGAAATATCTACAGAGAAAATATTTTTGAAATACTTGAAGGCGAATATATAAAATCGTGGAACACTATAAAACCCATATATTGTCAAGAATGCAGTAAGTTAGAAAGATGCCTTGGTGGTTGCAGAGCGGCGGCTGAACAATCGGGTTTATCAATAAGCCATCCTGACCCTTTAATATTTCTTAATGATAATTTATATTTATAACATAATAGAAATGAAATAAATTTCAAATGGTTGACTATCTTTAATAAAAAAACAACTAATTTTGTAAACTTTAAAATTATAAAATATGCTGGCAGAAAAATATGTAAACCCTTTTACTGATTACGGGTTTAAGCGACTGTTCGGGGAAGAGATGAATAAGGAGTTGTTAATTGATTTTCTCAATGAATTACTGCATAAAGAACAGGGAAAAATCAAAAAACTTACTTATCTTAAAAACGAAAAGTTAGGAGTATCGGAATTAGACCGCAGGGCTATATTTGACCTTTATTGCGAAAATGAAAAAGGCGAGAAATTCATAGTGGAACTCCAGAAAACCAAACAGAAATTTTTCAAAGACAGAACCTTATATTATACCACTTTCCCGATACGCGAACAAGCTAAAAGATCTAACTGGGACTTTGAACTTAAGGCTGTTTATACAATCGCAATACTTGATTTTGTATTTGATGATGATAAGGATGAAACGGACAAATACCGTTATGATATTAAACTTTCAGACATTGAAACTAATAAGGTTTTCTATGATAAACTGATGTTTATATATCTTGAAATGCCTAAATTCAATAAGACTTTAAGCGAACTAAAAACCAGATTTGATAAATGGTTGTATATTATCAAAAACCTTAACAGGTTAGATAAGATACCCGAAAAACTAAGAGAGAAAATTTTTCTGAAATTCTTTGAAGTAGCTGAAATAGCTAAATTCTCAAGGGAGCAGTTGGATGAATATGAAGACAGCCTTAAATATTACAGAGATATTAAAAACTCATTAGACACTGCAAGAGAAGAAGGAAAAATAGAAGGAAAAGAAGAAGGTTTGAAAGAAGGTGTTGATAAAATTGCACTTAACTGTTTGAAAGAAGGCTTGCCTTTAGATGTTATTATAAAATTGACAGGACTTACAAAACAACAAATAGAAAAGCTTAAGAAACAACTATAAAAGTAGTACTAACTACTATTTAAAATTGAGAAAATTAATTTTTATTTTTATTTTTATAATAATTTTATTAAAAACTATTCAAATCAAATCAGAAATAATATTTCAAGGTATCTTACTAATACTAATGCTGAACCCATAGGTCTAAATGAACATAAAATTAATTATTTTTAAATAATTAATACTCCGCTGGAGCTCGTTTGTAAGAGGTTCCTGGTATTCTGCCGTTTGTAACGGTTAAATAGAATTATTTTGATTGGTTTTCAAATAAAATATTGATTATGAATACAGAAATTAAAATTATATTTTCATCATTAAACAATTATTTGGGGCTGAAGCCCGATAGATGTGAATGCATTATTATCCGTTGGCTGAAGCCAACGGCAAGTGACAATTTAACTACAGGATATAAAATGAAAGTATTGTGTAATAAATGTTTAGGAAAGGTGGAAAAAGTATAGATAAAGACGAAGCGTGTACGCTTTGCCAAACAGAAAAAGATTATTTTATGCTTTAATGAAAATTAATTAAAAATATGAAAAAGACAGACATAAACTATTTTCCGGTATTGTTATGGATAGGGTTAGTTGCTATCATTTTTTTTTCATCCTGCAAAACGTATTATGTATCAAAAGACGATTTTCAGAAAACATTTTCAATTTCTGACACTGGAAAAATAGCTCCTAACTTTAAAGATAAATACAACAGTATAATGTGGATAAATTGCTATAACAGAAAAAACAAACCTGCTGTACTGGCGTTGAATAAAAATACTGTTTTCAAATTTATACGAAATGATAATCGCGGCGTAGAAATGAATCTTAAAAAGATTGATGTCTATAGAATGGGAAATAATGGTTATAGTGTATATTATCTCAAGAGAAGCAGTTTTCCTTTAAATGAGGTTAAAAAGATATATATAAAGGACAGAAATTATTTAAGTAATAACAGGAAAAGACTAAAGCTTTTATACAGTGATGCTACTGAATATTATAAGAAGAGGGATTATATTAAAAGAAATGGCATCTGGTTTAATCCTTCAAATGCGAATGAAATAAATGGTCTGGCGCTTTCCGGATTTATTATTACAGATGCATTTAACACGGGCTCATTAAAAATGAGAGGTGTATGCGTAAATTTAGAACCAGAAGCTTTGTTTATAGTTCCTATGGTTACTATTTATGGTGCTTTGGCTTTGTTTGGGATAAGAGAAGGAAAAGGTAAATTAACAGATGAAGACAGATACGATGAATTAGAAGGAAGAATTACTGTAACAAATTCAGGATTATTTATAAGCAGCTTGACAATGGATGAAAATATTAAATTAAATGGTTTAAATATAACAGCTATTAATAATAGTATGATAATAAATGGTTTATCAATATCAATGGTTATGAGTTCAATTGTAAAACTAAACGGTGTGGCAATTAGTGGTCTTTATAATTGTGTAACTAATGGTAATGGTCTTCAGATTGGATTAACAAATTATTGTAAAGACTGTGTTGGCGTGCAGATAGGTTTGTGGAACAGGATGGGCAAGAGAAGTTTGCCAATAATTAATATAAATTTCAAACGAAAAAACAAAAATATACATCCCAATTGATCAATCTATATGAAAAAGTTTTTATATATAGTTATCCTATTTTTACTGAGCAGTTGTATGACTTATCATATTACAACAGAAAGCCTGGTAGAGCAGATAAAAAATTCAGAGCAGCAGAATTCAAAAAATCAAATGAATGAAAAACTTAAGGGTATATACAGAAATAACTTATTATCTCTTAAATGCTATGATAAATTTGAAGCTGAACAAACCATTCCTGTTAATGATGGTACACAAATAAGAATTAAATTTAAAAATAACAAGCGTAAAATTTTTTACCTGAATACACTACAGGTTAGGGATAGTTTAATTTTAGGTTCAAAGACTCATTTTTTTAATGCGCCTATAAAACCCATAAAAATTAAAGACATTATATATATTGAAATGCAGAAATAATTAATACCTCCCTATTGCTCGTTTGTAACGAGTTTTAGGTAATCTGTCGTTTGTAAGGACTAAATGGAATTGTATTGATTGTTTTTCTAATAGAATATTGATTCTGAATACAGAAATTAAAATTATATTTTCATCATTCAACAATTATTTAGGGCTGAAGCCCGATAGAAGTGAGTTCATTATTATCCGTTGGCTGAAGCCAACGGCAAGCGATGAATTATGTTAAGAGGACTTTTAAAATCTATAGGACATCTCTAATAACTCTATAAAACACTTAACCACTAAGTTCACAAAGTCTTGATTTTATTATGCGCAATACTAAATAATTTTTAAAGGTGCTTATGAGCTCGCTTCGCTCGGTTGTGTTCTTAGTGGTAGTCCTTTGTGCTCTTTGTGTTAAAAAATTAGTA